>JAHBWQ010000320.1 GCA_019636915.1 Nitrospira sp.
TTCTGTAACCAATTGATACACCTCATCAATTGTCACATCCCTGCCCCCCACCTCTGGATAGTTTATTCCCCCACATAAGAAGAAGGGCAAAAGCGCCCTACCGCGCTAGCCTTCACACAGATGATGTCTTCTAAAGGACAATGTACTTGGCAACATTACACCTGAAAGCCAAGAGGACGACTTGAAGGAACCCTGGATTGCACGCAGAGAAAGGAGGAACAGGATCGAGGAGAAGCCTCGCAAGAAGCTGAGCAACCTTATGGACCTGAGTTATTGAATCAAGCGGGAGGGACATCCATGAGACAGGCAAGAGGAACGGTTCGACTGGAGCCACATCAATCCCATCGTTCGATTGAGCGCCGCAGATTACCAAGAAAGAGCGTTTCTTTTGGACTCATGTACTCAGGGATATCCGGTGAGGATGTTCTGATAGGGGACGCTACAGTTGTAGACCTTTCTGAAGGTGGCCTAGGTCTTCGAGGGGATATTCCTGTCCAGATTGGCATGGAATTAACCTTGTTCTTATATCTGCCAGACCGGGATGAGCCCTTATCCATTCTGGAGTCGACGGTCGTTTGGAGCGCCGGTTCTCTATTTGGTGTGACGTTCAGGGACCTTAGCCTCCCTGACGGAGAGAGGCTGCGGTCATTTCTTCACACTCAATCAGTCGGCCAAGCGTAGTCGTTCCTTTACCCCACATTGCCTTCAGCCACCCACAAGGACCATCCCGTTAACGGGATGGTCCTTGTGGGCAGATATGTTTTTCATTCCTCTCTCTCACTCACCTGCCAACGGTCGCAACGTATCACGACTAGTTTGATTGCCTGTAGATCGCTGCCCTTTGTACCCTTGGAATGCCAAGAACTGATGCGACCTTGTCTTTCAATCAAAGGCCATGCTACCCTGGTGAGTGCTCACTCACCTTCCATGAACAAGAGAGTAAAACAGCCTAGCCAGCGGCTAACCAGGACGTCACGTCACCAACGGCAGGCGAGCCTGATCAGCGCAGCGGCAACCCTGTTCGCAACAAACGGTTTTCGAGGGACCACAACAAAACAAATTGCATTGGCCGCAGGTGTCAGTGAAGCGCTGCTTTTCAAGCACTTCCCGACCAAGCGAGCCCTGTACACAGCCATCCTATCTGAGAAGGCTGATTACTCTGAACTCCAGGAAGCGGTTGAAGAGGCCGCAGTGAAGCGAGAGGATAAGCAGCTCTTCATGTTACTGGCCAACTACCGAATCAGAAAAGGAGCAGACCCATTATTATTTCGTCTACTCCTATTCAGTGCACTCGAAGGCCACGAGATGTCCGATATGTTTTTTCGCCAGCAATATCGAGTGTTTCATGATCTCCTTGCCGGCTATATCAGACAACGCATTGCTGATGGGGCCTATCGTCCCTTGGATCCATTGTTGGCAGCGAGAGCCTTCTTTGGCATTATCGTCCACCATCGGTTACTTCATGACATCCTGGGCTTACCCATGCACCGAACTCACGAAGCTACCGTAGAGGAATATGTTGCATTGTTCCTCAATGGACTCATTCGGCAATGACTCACACTCTCATCCACTACTGATATGAGCCGGCTTACTCGCCATCCAATCCTCGTTGTCGGAATGATTGTTTTTCTTGTGGTCATCGGGCTTGTGGCCTTTCGTCTAACCACCGGTGCCAAGACAGACTCCGTGAAGACACGTGTGATCACGGTAGGGGTTGCATCACCGATCCGGCAAGATCTTGACATTCGCTTAGGGTATACGGCCGATATCTCCCCTTACCAAGTCGTCAACATTTTCTCCCGTGTCGATGGGTACATCGCCAAGCTTCACGTCGATAAGGGTGATTTTGTAAAACCCAACCAGTTACTCGTTGAAATCGACCATACGGACTATCTCCATGCCGTGAATCAAGCAAAAGCCAACCTTTCGGCAGCCAAGGCAAAAGTCGCCCAACAGGATGCCGTCGTTCGTAACGCCACACTGACGTTCGATCGTATGCAGACCCTCATCAAAGATCAATTCGTGTCTCAGCAAGATCTGGATAATGCTCAGGTCAACCTTGATGCCGCCAGAGCGGCACAGGATTCGCTCCAAGCCCAAGTCAAACAGATGGAGGTGGCACTGGCCCAGTCGCAGACGAACTTGGCTTACTCGTATATCCGCGCTCCGTTTGCAGGCTACATCGCGGAGCGGAACCTCGATACCGGCGCATATGTCAGCAGCGCCACTGCGAGCACATCAACCATGTCGCGGGGCATCATGAGTCTCCACGACATCAATACCGTTCGCGTATTGTTCGAAGTCGTTGAGCGGGATATTCCCCTTGTAACGGTAGGACAAAAGGCAGAGCTTCGTGCCGAAGCGTACCCCGACCACATATTCGAAGGAACAGTCACACGCATCGTTCAAGCCTTGAATCGCGCAACCCGTACCATGACGGTAGAGGTCGACCTCCCAAACAGTGACCGCCGGCTCAAGGGAGGAATGTTTGCAAGGGTCGAAGTCCTGGTGGGAACGCATCACCAAGCCCTACAGATCCCGATCGATGCCGTGAGCCGACTGGAAGACACTCAGTATGTCTATGTTGTTCGAGACGGGAAAGCCCGACGCGTCGAGGTTGAGGTCGGAGCTCGTAGCAACAACCGCATTGAGGTCATCAAGGGACTGAGAGGTGATGAATCGGTCATCGTGTCCGGGAAAGACTTAGTCCACGACGGGAGACCGGTCCAAACTCAGCCGCTCAATGCTGTGAAACATGAGACGTAAGACATGAAACACAAAGGAGCGACACGATTTCTATGGCCACTTGACGACGCCCTCACGAATGGTTTCCGCTTCATCTTTCACCTATTACCCCTCACCTTTCACCAACTTATATGTGGCTGACCCTCATTGCATTGCGCAATCGCATCGGGATCCTCATGCTCTCGCTTGCGATGGTCGTGCTGGGGCTCACAGCCCTCCAACGCTTGCCCGTGGACCTTTTTCCGCAAATCCAAGTCCCTGTTGCCTTTGTCGGTGTCATCTATAAAGGGGCCCCCCCGCTCGACATTGAACAAAGCGTGGTGTACCCGATTGAGAAAGCGGTCAGCTCTGCGTCCAACGTTGATCACGTGGAATCATTCAGCAAGCAGGGCCTTGGAGCGGTGCAAATCTGGTTCAACTGGGGAGCCGATATCAACGTTGGCCAGATGGAGGTGATGCAGCGCATTACCCAAATTTTGAATAGTCTCCCGCCAGGCATTCTGCAACCCTTTATCGTTAAATTTGACGTATCCAATATCCCCGTCTCCATCGTGTCGGTTTCAAGTGACGAGCTGGACGAACGAGCCCTGTATGATCTGGCGTACAACACCATTGCCCCACAGATCGAGCAGATCGCAAGTGTCGCGGCAGCC
>JAHBWQ010000321.1 GCA_019636915.1 Nitrospira sp.
TTCAGCCGGGCTACTTGAGTGGCGCGTCTGGAACCGTCAAGTTCCACGCAGCATTCCAAGACGCCTAACCCTTCGCTGGAGCGGGACTGCCACCGGCAAGGCACTTGGCCCGCGCGCCGGCCAGTGTCATCATCCGTCGCGCGGGCCAAGCGCCTTCCCGGCGTCAGCCCCTCAGCTCAAACGTTAGGCATCAGAGAAGCACCTCCACACATTAGGGACCTTATGGAACGAGCTCTACACGCTGGCCCCGTCCGATTTGGGCGAGAGTTCTTTCTCGACTTCGAGGCTCATCGCGACTCTATCTTTCGGCCGGTCGAGCTGCGCAGTACGCCGTTCCCTCCATCCGCGATTCCGGAACTGCTGGTCTCCATCCGCTTTTTTGTTGAGAGAGTTCACAAGAACTATTACCTTCGCTACACGCCCAACGCCTACTTCTGCCAGAAGCTTGAGATTGTGAGCTACGCCTACGAAGCCTCAATGCTTGAGGGCGGCGACCTTCGTCGGGACGAGAGTGGCGATCTTGTTTATGAGCGAAGAGAGGTTTCGTGTCTCATCGCGAAGTTCGGTGGCGTTGAGAGAACGGTTGCATATTGGGTTGATGGTCAACGAGAGTCGGCGGTTGCATTCTTCGAGTTTGACGGCGACCCGAACCGATTACATCCGATGGTCTTGTGGCTTCACACTGCAGCTCAAGTGGCTACTGAGCGAATTCTGGTTGCCGAAGAGGAAGGAACACAGAAGTTCCTGCAAGGCCTGTGGCGCCATGCAAGCGAAGGCTAACGGCGCGCTGCGGGTTGGACGTCGGTACCGCGACTGCTCACCGCGTTCGAACGTCGCGAGCTGATGCCTAACCCTTCGCTGGAGTGGACGGCCACCGGCAAACCGCTTGGCCCACGCGCCGGCCAGTGTCATCATCCGTCGCGCGGGCCAAGCGCTTTCCCGGCGTCCGCCCCTCAGCTCAAACGTTAGGCGTCTAGGGAGCCTCTATGGTCGTCCGAGAAGAAGAATCGCAGGATGGGCAAGCCGTCAGATCTGTGAATCTGACAGCCTTCGAGACTGCAGCGGAAGCCAATCTCGTTGATGCGCTGCGCCAACAAGCTCGCCCACTTGTCTCCTTGGTCGCCCAAGAGGGCGCGGAGATCGTCGGCCACATCATGTTCAGCCCTGTTTCCCTCGCTTCGCACGCCGAGCTGAACCTTATGGGCTTGGCGCCAATGGCCGTCATGCCAGCGCATCAGCGCAAAGGTGTTGGCTCTGCATTGGTCCGCGCTGGTCTAGAGCGCTGCCGCGCTCTCGGCGTTGGAGCAGTTGTGGTGCTCGAGCACCCAAGCTACTACCCCCGCTTCGGCTTCCAGCCATCGGTTCGCTTCAGCATTGTCTCGGAATACGATGCACCGCCTGAGGCCTTCATGGTCCTGGAGCTTCAGCCGGGCTACTTGAGTGGCGCGTCTGGAACCGTCAAGTTCCACGCAGCATTCCAAGACGCCTAACCCTTCGCTGGAGCGGGACTGCCACCGGCAAGGCACTTGGCCCGCGCGCCAGCCAGTGTCATCATTCGTCGCGCGGGCCAAGCGCCTTCCCGGCGTCAGCCCCTCAGCTCAAACGTTAGGCCTCACATGCCACGATGCATCCCCTGGATACGCCGCTTGGCCGCCGCACTGCTGTTCTCGCTCGTTGCTGGCGCACACGCTGACACCTGGAGCTTTCCGCCAGAGCTTGCAACGCGTTCATTCGAGCACGGCGACGTTCGCGTCGTGCTCACTACGGATGCACGGAGGAACCAACAGGTCCCAGACTTCCTCTTGGAGATCTACTCGAACGGGGTCCGCGTTGCCCAGATTCCGGGCGTATCGTTTGAGCATCTGTTTGCCTCAAGCGACAACTACCTGTTCGTTGGCCTTTCGAATCGCGGACTCCCTGGTACCGCCGCCGTCGTCTTCAATGCTCAGGGAAGACTTGCGCTTCTAGCAAATCACGGCATGGCCGAGTTCGACTACTGCTCGAGGAGCGTCACGCTGCAGCGAGTGTGGTTCGATGAAAATAATCCGAACGTGTCCTTTCGCCTGGGCGAGCAAGAGAAGGAGCCTGGCATCTTCCTGCGTAGCTGCAGCGGAAAGTCCATTGAGCTTCTTCGCACGGTACAAGAAGCCTTCGCGCGAGCAGCTCGTGTATCGCAGGCAAAGTGACGGCTGGCACCAGCACGCCCTCGGTTGAGCCGCCTCCTCGGTGAGGCCTAACCCTTCGCTGGAGCCGACTCGCACCGGCATGGCACTTGGCCCGCGAAGCCGTGGTTCTTATCATCGGCCTCGCGGGCCAAGCACCACACCGGCGCTCGCGCCTCAGCTCAAACGTTAGGGCGCTTCAAGCACGCGGCGCTTGACTCGGCGCTTTAATGTAGCTACATTAAAGCGTGCGCATCGAGTTCGATCCTGTCAAAGACAAGCTCAACCACGCTCGTCACGGGCTTTCCCTTGCGCTGGCCAAGAAGCTCGCCTGGGACGAAGCCCTCGTCTGGGTGGACGAACGGTTCGAGTACGACGAGATTCGCATGTTGGGTCTTGTGCCTGCAGGCAATCGTCTGTACTTCGTGGCTTTCGTGGATCGCGGTGACATGCGCCGCATCATCAGTCTCCGCTACGCGGAGCGCCGAGAGGTCAAGCACTATGTCGAAAACTACCCCTAAGCGCACGATCCTCATGCCTTCGGTGGATGAAAACGCGAGCATCGTTGCTTCCGCCAAGGCAGATCCGGATGCTCGCCCGCTCACCAAGAAGCAGCTCCAAGCAATGGTGCCGCTCAGGGCCGTTCGGGGTCGGCCGCCACTCGAATCCAAGAAGACGCTGGTTTCCGTTCGGTACAGCCCCGAGGTCATCGAGTACTTCCGCAGCACGGGCGAAGGTTGGCAGTCGCGCATGGACGGGGTTCTCCGGGAGTACGTGTCAAAACACGTCACTCGACGGGTGCGAAAAGCGCCCTAACCCTTCGCTCAACCGGACACGCCACGGCATAGCACCCTGGCCGCGAGGCGCTGCATCTCATCATTCGCCTCGCGGCCAGGGCGCCATGCCGCGTCGTGCCGGTTAGCTCAAACGTTAGGCGTCGCAGGCAACCTCGTGCTCGCTCCTCCCACGCTCGCTCCAAGTCGAACTCCGGCACGCTCGTTCGTCGTGCAAGACTGAGCTTCACTGCAACGGGGGGGTCGCATGAATACCGTTCCCTGTTGCTGTGCTCCCTGCAGCACTTCGAGAACATCTACGCTCTGCCGCAAGAAGTCGGTGCCCATCTGTTTGGGGTCAGTCAGCGCTTGGCCGTTTGTCTCAAGCAGGCGCTTCTCTGCGAGGGAGTCTCCACCAGGCAGCACAACGAGCCGGCTGGCAC
>JAHBWQ010000322.1 GCA_019636915.1 Nitrospira sp.
TCCAATGCCGTGAATTCGGCGAGCAAGTGATGGAATTGGAAGACAAACCCGATCCGTCTATTGCGGAACTCCGCTTGCTGCGCCTCGTTCATGCGAAAGAGATCCTGCCCATCGAAAGTGACGGTCCCGCTGCTCGGCTTATCCAGGGTGCCGATAATGTGGAGCAAGGTGCTCTTACCGGCCCCAGAGGCCCCGACAATAGCGACCAGCTCGCCGCGCTGAATCTCAAGATTGATTCCCTTGAGCACGGGCACTTCGTAAGTTCCCATCGAGAAGGATTTCTGGAGGTCGGTGACTTTAATCATAAGGCGAGCATGCTGCTTTCAGTTGTTACCCTATTCGTAGCGCAATGCAGCAACCGGCTCGAGCTTGGCGGCCTGATTGGCCGGGTGGACCGTTGCCACAAAACTAATCAGAATGGCCGATCCCGCTACGAGCAATACGTCCTCCGCCAACACATGCACCGGGATAGTCGAGATGTAATACACGCTCGGGTCGAAGGTCCAAAACGTTTGAATCAGCCAGAGAAACGCATAGCCCAACGGGATCCCAATGCCGGTTCCGGTAAATCCGATGATCAATCCATTGAGCATGAAAATGCGGCGAATGCTCCGTTTTGTCGCACCCATGGCCTTGAGGATCGCAATTTCTTTCTGCTTCTCTGTGACGATCATGGTTAATGTGCTGACGATATTGAAGGATGCCACGATCGTGATCAGGACCAGGAGGAGAAACATCATCGTCTTCTCCAGCTTGAGCGCCGAAAACAGATTGCGATTCATCTGCATCCAGTCTCTGGCCCCATGAGTGAATCCTAACTCCTGTTCAATATTGCGAGCGATATCTGCGGCACGGAATACATCGGTGACTTTGACTTCCACGCCGGTCACACTGGCAGTCATGTTGAAAAACTTTTGGGCCTCGCCGAGCTCGATATAGGCCAAAGATGAATCATATTCGTACATGCCGGAATGGAAGAGGGCGACGACGGCAAAGGTTCGAATCTTGGGCACCATCCCCATCGCGCTGATCGGTCCAACGGGAGAAACCACATTGACGGTATCGCCAACAAACACTCCCAACCTCAGTGCCAACTCTTTGCCGAGGATGATGCCTGGTTTTTCAACGGGGCGTGGTTCTGCTTGAGGGTCATCGGCTGGAGTCTGCAGCACCTTGACCGGAGTGAGGAGGTCGTTCAGTTGTCCTGCTGTAATATTCTTGGCGAGCTCCGTCACATTCGCTTCTCGTTTTGGGTCAATTCCGCGGAGGACAATCCCTTGCACACCTGATTGGGTTGTCAGAAGTACCTGTCGGAGGACAAACGGGGTAGCCGCTACCACGTCTGGGACCGTCTGAACCTTGTCGGCTAGGCGGTCATAGTCGGTCATGTGTTCTTTCATGCGTTCTTGGACGATGATATGGGCGGTGGTGCCGAGGATCTTGCTTTGAATGTCTTCCCGAAATCCCGTCATGATGCCGACGGTGCCGATGAGTGCCGCAACGCCCAATGTAATGCCGGCAATCGACACGAAGGTATTCAGCGAAATGGTCCGATTCCGTCGCTTGGCGCGCAGGTAGCGGAGTCCGACGAAGATTTCGTAAGGAAGGGTCACTCTTACGCTTTCTCCGGTCGGAGCTGAGGGAAGAGAACGACATCCCGAATGGAGGCCTGGTCGGTCAACAGCATGATCAGACGATCAATCCCGATTCCTTCGCCTGCAGTGGGCGGCATGCCGAATTCGAGAGCGCGCAAGAAGTCTTCATCGACGAGATGGGCTTCATCATCTCCTGCTTCACGCTGAGCGGCCTGTCCTTCAAACCGTTCGCGCTGGTCCAATGGGTCGTTCAACTCGGAGAAGGCGTTCGCAATCTCCCTCCCGGCGATATACAACTCGAATCGATCGGTTAAGGCCGGGTCGGCATCCTTGCGTCTGGCGAGCGGGGAAATTTCGATCGGGTAGTCAGTGACGAATGTGGGTTGTTGGAGATTCGGCTCAACGGTTTCCTCGAAGATCTCGTTCAGGATCGAGAATAAGGAAGATTTGGGGTCTACATGGACGTTCAGCTGTTTCGCCGCGGCCAAGGCCTTGTCACGATCATGAAGGACTGACGGGTCGAGGCGATTCACCTCCAGAATGGCCTGGTGATAAGACCATCGCCGCCACGGAGGTGTGAGGATAATCTCCTGACCCTGGTAGTGAATCACCGTCTTTCCCAAGACCTGTTGAGCCAAGCTGGAGATCAGCTCTTCGGTGAGGGTGATCAGATCCTGATAGTCCGCATAGGACATGTAGAATTCCAGCATCGTAAATTCAGGATTGTGAATCGTCGAGATGCCTTCATTCCTAAAGTTGCGGTTGATCTCAAAAACCCGCGGAAATCCCCCGACGATCAGGCGTTTCAGATAAAGCTCCGGTGCGATACGCAGATAGAGGTCCACGCCGAGCGCATTGTGATGCGTGACGAACGGCTTTGCCGCTGCACCTCCGGGAATGGGATGCATCATCGGGGTCTCCACCTCGAGGAACCCTCGTTCGATCAGAAAAGATCGGATTCCCGCGATGATGCGGCTTCGAGTGGCGAAGATCTGGTGGACTTGAGGATTGGCGATCAGATCAACGTAACGCTGGCGATACCTCGTTTCGACATCGGTCAGCCCATGCCATTTTTCTGGCAGAGGGCGAAGGGCCTTACTGAGAAATGTCAGGTGATGAACCTCAACCGTGAACTCATTCGTCTTGGTGCGAAACAACGTTCCGGTGACACCGATCCAGTCGCCAAGATCAAGCTGTTCAACAACCGTATAGGCCTGTTCCGACAGGAGATCTTTTTTTAGATAAACCTGGAGACGATCAGATCCGTCCTGCAAGACGGCGAAGCTGGCCTTGCCGAAACGACGCAGGGCAACTACACGCCCGGCAAGGGTACAGGGGATCTTTTCCTGCTCGAGGGTGTCTTTGGTTTTTTCACCGTGTGCCGTGATGAGTTGTCCGGCCCGGTCCTTTACTTCGAAGCGAGTACCATAAGGCGTGACGCCCGCCTCTCGAAGGAGGTCCAGTTTCTTCACCCGCTGCTGCCGTTGTTCGTTCAGTTCATCCATATTGAGGCGGTCTCGTCTATCTGGTTCGTCTAGTCTGTCTTATCCTCTAGCTCCTAGAGATCATCATCTTGCTCGCTGATGGCTGAGGGGGCACTGCTCCCTTTTGTGATCTTTTTGGTGAGATAGGCTTCAATGAAACCATCGAGATTGCCATCCATGACGGAAGACACCACACTGGTTTGATGGCCGGTCCGGTGATCCTTCACCATTTGGTAGGGCTGGAAGACATACGATCGAATTTGGCTGCCCCATGCGATATCTTTCTTTTCGCCGAC
>JAHBWQ010000323.1 GCA_019636915.1 Nitrospira sp.
GACCCGCTATGGAGCGTTTCGCCAGACCCAACGGGCGGCTCTCAACACCGCTCGAGCCCATCGGAAGGGCATAGGTCATCCCTTTTTCTGGGCCGGTACTATCTATCTCGGTGATCCAGGGGATCTGCCCACCGCTTCCCCTCAGCGGTCGTCACAACCCTAACCCACCCGGGCTTTTCCCCGAGACGCCCAGGCATCAAAGACTGTTATCTTGGCTGACGTAACACACCAACCGGCTACCGAAATTCTCACCCACTCATCCCAGTCCAAAGTGAAGCGAACCGCGGATAGTTGAGTGCATATCCAGGCTGAGTCACACTCATTAGGACTACGACTTGTATGGTCGTGAACGGGCATCAGGGGCTTTGAAAACGAAAAGCGGCCCGGTACATAATGTGCCCCGCAGACAGCAGCCGATTGGATCGGGTATCGCTGAAGGCGTGCTCAGGGAATCAAATCGGTCGAGTTCCTACGAAGGAGGCAGAAGTGGCATGAACATCAAAGTTGTCGTGGTGGCGATGGTGCTCAGTTTTACCAGTCAGGTCTTTGCCGCGGATGTGTATACGGTACAGCCCGGCGACGTGTATTACCTCTGGCGACTGGACGGTCCAAACACGCGCGTGCAGATCAGAGAGGTCGATCGGCGCGGAGGACGAGTGAAGGTCGCCTACCCGGACGGCGAGGTCCGGTGGGTCGCCGCGAGTGATCTCAAAACCAAGGATGAGGCTCAAAACACAGATATAGGATTGGGACTCGCTGCCGTTGGGACGGTGCTGTTGGTCTGTGCCCTGTCAGATCTCTGCAAAGACAGCCCGACACAATCGACTCCCCCACCAAATCGCCTCGATGCGGCCTCGGGCGGTTTTCGGGTCACGAATAGCTGTCGACACCCAGTTCGAGTGGCAATCCATTATCGAAACCTCATGGGCGATTGGACCTCAATGGGATGGTGGACCGTCAATGCGAATCAATCGACATATCTAGCAGACTCGTCCAACAAGCGATTGGCCACAACCGCCGAGACCTGGTTTTACTATGCCGAGTCCACGGACCAAGACCACCTCGTCTGGAAAGGAGACCGAACCATCCGATACGGCAATCTCGATCTGCCGATGGTCCAACTAAAAGACAAGGATGGGGACAGTGAGTGGAGCCTCACGTGCAATGGGATGTAACGCGTTTGGTCTAGGTAACCAGAGGCGCCTCGTTGCCTGAATTGTCGTGGCAGAAGAAAGCAGTCTGACGACGGAGCGGGGCCGGCTGAAAAGGGAAGATACCTATCAAAGGTATCAGGAAACGAAAGGAGAGGATAATGAAACGATTGACGGTAGCAGTACTAGGCATCCTGGCTATAGGGAGTTGGTCCGGAGGAACGACGACGTTGGCCGAAGAACCGGAGTCTGCAGAGAAAGCAACCAATTTCGCGGTGGATAAAGGGAAGGAAGGCAGCGCGGCCGCAGTGGCCTTAGTCAATCAGGCGAGCCAATTGGTGAGCTATGCGCGTGAAAACGAATCGCCGACCGCGATGCTGGCCGCCGTACAGATGTTGCGTCGCGTGCGTATGCAGGAGGGGTTGGCCAAGGCTGGGACAAAAGAACTGGAAGGGACGGACAAAGGCGACACCCCTACCCTCGAGACCAAGGGCAAAACACCCGCGCCGATTCTAGACCCCAGCCAGCTCTTGGCTGAAGCCAAGCCGTGGGCCAAAGGGAATAAGCATCTGGTGGCGCTCATCGAGGCGGAAGCCGCAAAACCCCGAGCGTCATCCGGTGGGACACTCGGTCACACGACGGGAGCAACCCTGCATAAAGACACCGTGCAAGCACGGACGGTTGACCACTATGATCTGACATTCACGGGAGGCGAGATTGCCCGGGTCGTCGTCTATGGGGATGGGGATACGGATCTCGATCTCTACATCAATGACGAGAATGGCAACTTGATTGTCAAGGATGATGACCGAACCGATCGATGCGCGGTGCAGTGGACACCGAAATGGACCGGGAAATTCCGAGTGAGCGTGGCCAATCGTGGTCGAGTCGCCAATCAATATGCCCTGGCGACGAATTGATTGAAGTGCCTGCAAGTGTAGAGGGTATCGCCACGGCGATTAGGCGGGACGCGGACAAAGAGCAAAGAGGGCCGGAACAGTGGGTGACATGAGGCGAGTGGTTTCTCGGGTACCTCGTCCTATCCGTCGACAACAGCTGAGCATCCACAGCCTAGCCCTCGGGCTACTTCTAAGTTTCATACCGGCCATGGTGGGAGCGGAACAGCCAAACCCGCTTCCTCCATCGGAAGCCTCCTCTTCATCTTCCTCAATCGAGGCCCCACATATTCTCGTCCTCCCACCGGAAATAGCCACAGAAGTCGAAGAGATCGAACAGCAGGTCGATGCGGTGTTGAATCGCGGAGAAGACCGATCACCAGAGGACCTGCAATCGCTTATTCAAGCAGCCGAACGAGCTGTCCTGTTGCGTACACAGCATCAGGGAAAGACTTGGTGGGAGACGATCACAGCCCAAAACAACCTTCAAGACATCCGGACATGGGTGACGCTGAGCGCCGAGAGTCGAGCTGCATGGCGTGAGGCCTCTGCCTTGCACGAACAGGTTAATGAATTGCGTCGGAAAGGCAAGGACGCAGAGGCTCTGCCACTTGCCCAGCAAGCTCTGGCAATTCTGGAGAAGCTACTGGGGCCCGCGCATCCCGATACCGCGTACAGCCTGAACAAGCTGGGGATGCTCTACTATTCGCAAGGGCAATATGCGCGGGCAGAGCCGCTGTATGAACGAGCGTTGACCATCAGGGAAAACGTCTTGGGGCTCAACCATCCGAACACAGCGACGAGCCTGAGTAATCTGGCACTACTGTATATGGATCAAGGTCAGTACGCCCAAGCACAGCCGCTGTATGTGCGGGCGCTGGCGATCTTGGAAAAGGTACTGGGGCCTGACCATCCCAGCACCGCGACGAGCCTCAACAACTTAGCCTCACTGTATAAGGCTCAAGGGCAGTATGCGCAGGCGCAGCCATTGGCTGAGCGGGCGCTGGCGATCACTCAAAAAGTGCTGGGCCCCGAGCATTCCGACACGGCCACAGGCCTCAGCAGTCTGGCGGGGTTGTATCAAGAGCAAGGGGCCTATCAAGAAGCGCTACCGCTCTTGCAACAAGCACTACAAATTAGGGAGACAGTATTAGGTTCTGAACATCCAGATACAGCCACGAGCCTCAACAAACTGGCTGAACTATATCGGCAGCAGGGGCAACCCGCGCAGGCGCAGCCACTCCAGAAGCGAGCCCTCGCCATCCGGGAAAAGGTGCTGGGGCCTGACCATCCCC
>JAHBWQ010000324.1 GCA_019636915.1 Nitrospira sp.
CTGACCATGTACGTCACATCTTTCAAATTGCGCACGCCCTCCAACAGAGGCAAACCTTTCGTGGGCTTACCACCATAGTCGCTGGGAAAGGCCGAATAGAGATCCTGCCCCATGTTGATGATCACCGCCTGTCCACCAGGACTCCATCCGAGAAAGGCATAGTCCTTTCCATATTCCTTTCCCATCTCTTTGGCGACTTGCGTCACGATCTGATCCGCCATCCCGGTACCGGACACCCAGAGCGTCATCGTCAGGACACGAAGATTTTTCCGGAACGCGTGCCGCAGCAGCGAAATCGCTTGCGGATACAGCTCGGGTTTTGAGGCTGGGTCGAAATCGATCGACAGTAGGAACACCGACTCTTCCGGTAACGACTCGATATGGTCGTACACACCACGCACTTCCGATGAAATCTTGATCGGCAACCCAACCGGATAGAGTAACGGCAGGAGAGTACAGAGACCGATCATCAAAAAGATAATCCGCCGATCGATCTTGAGCATCTGGTCTGAGAAACTCATGACCTGTTCCTCGTGAAGCGCAGGAAGTTTCGAGTTGCGGGTTCCGAGTTTCTAGCCTCTATGCGTTCGAAACAAGAAACTCGAAACACGACACTGTCGTTCCGTACACCATTGATACGAACGACGCCTTACGTTATTCTTTGCCCCCACCCAGATACGACCGTTCCACGCCGAAGATGATCTTGAACGACAGCGCGATGGCTCCAAGACTGACCCCTATCAGAATGGCCCGACGGACGGACGAGTTCAGCACGTTCAAAATCCACGAGGATACGTCGCCGCTCAGAGGAATCAGATACTCACCCAGCGGCACCCGTCCCATCATCACAATCACGGCTGCCACCAAAAGCACCGCCGCTTCACGACTTCTCGCCCTGAACGACCGATAGGCAGCCGAGGCGATAAAGAAGGCCAGGATGGCGAACATCGTACCTTGCAGCGGCACCATCATAAAGTTGTAGACCCAGCCGAAGGCCGTCATCGTGCCGTCAACGCTTTCTTTCCCATTGGCCCAGAGTCCGACCGCGATTGTGCCTAGCATGCCGACATACAGGACGAGGCTGTACCCCCATCCTGCCTCCTGGCGCTTAATCTTGACCGCATGTTGATGGAACAGACTGGTCACCCCCAAGATCAACGCGAACCCGCCGACGATCTGCATCCACTTCGTCGCAGATGTAAGCATCTGCTCAGAAGCCGGGTGCGGCACATAGTACTGAGCAGCAAACAGCAACCCTGTGATGAGCGTGATCAACAGCGGAAGTTGCCGGCGAAGAAAGATCATTTGAGGTCCCTCACGAGATCAAGAAAGAACTGCGGCCATTGCACGCCGGTGACCACTCCCACTGTCGCCATAACGGTTCCCACAGCCAGCGCCGTTAGAATCATGGCCTTCCCAATGTCTTGCCCACGCAGCGTCCCGATCTGGACCGACTCTTTGGAGAGATACGCACTGGCTGCGTAGAGCTCCTCACCGATCAGGGTGTAGTCGCACGTCGTGACAAAAAACGGTAATTGGTGGTCCGCATCTGTACCGGCGATCTGAATGGCTCCGGTGCTGGCACCGGTCTCAGTCAAGAGCAACGATTCGGCAAAGTAATGCCCCATGAAAAAATTCGCCGCCGGGTTTTTGCGCAACATGATGCCGTCCACCGCTGCCGTATAGCTGAACTGATCAGCCGTAATAAAAAAGTTGGCGTCTTCCTTGAAAAGATCAGGCTTCCCAGCTTCCAGGTACGCCTGTTTCGTAATCTCTTGGCACACCGCCATCGTGATCGGCTCGCGATGAGGCACCATCAGTTCCGTTTCATAGAGCGCTGCCCGTTTCGCCACCTTCCCAAGAATGACCGCTGCGGCGATCGTCGAGGGGTCATGCAAATCATGGGCACCGGTGAGATAGAGAATCGGCTTGCCCAGCTCCGTGGCACGACCTATGGCTTCATCGACGGCATCCAACCCCGGAATCCGTCTGAGAAAAATCTCGTGTCGTTTGGCATAACTGATCGCATAGAAGACCAACCCACCGAACGACAGCCCGATGATCAAATTATTGAGCTGGTTCCAGTTGAACCAGTTGGCCGTCGGTGTCGCGACCTGGACCGCGCTGAAGAGGCGCTGATCGCCCTGAATAGTGGCCACCGCCACGGCATAGGGCTGGTCATCTTTGATCTCCAGACCCTTTGCACTTTTCACGATCGCCTGATGCCACGCCTTCTCCGCCGTCCTCGTCCACCAGGCAGTTTTTACATCCTTGACGTATTTGGAATTGGACGGAAATTCGGAAACGACCATCAATTTCTGAGGATCCGTAGAAGAGGCATCACCAACCAAAACCTGGTAACGGATGTCCGGACCATCCCATGGCATAGGCGCCCACTGAACGGTGAGGCTTTCTCCTCCGTCGTTCGGCGTATCGAAAACCCGCACATCTTCTGGAGCAGTCAACGAAGGTTGTGCCCCCGCATCCGGTGGCACACAGCTCATGGCACACACCGTCATCAACAATGAGAACCAGACGGAGCTGATGCCTGTTGCCTTCAACCTTCTCCTCACCCCTTTATCCCCTCGCCGATTCACGCCCCTTCAATCACTTCGATATTGGTCCGTGGAATCACAACAGTTTTTCCGTCTGCAAATCTGACCTCTAAAACGCGCACCTCACTCTCCGTGGAAATCTTGGTCAGCTCGGACGGGAGCGCCGACACTTCACCAATCCGCCCAAACATCGGATCGCGGATAATCCGAACCGGATCACCGACACGAATGCCTTCTCGTTGCGATTGAGTCGCTGTCTTCACCGGCCCTTCCCTTTGTGGAATGATAATCTCCGGACGGATCACGCCGGCCCTGATCTGTGTAGCCCCGGAGATCGAGGCTTTCTGACCGGCCTGAGAAGAAAGAAGCTTGAATGTCTTCGCGGCCATCGGAATGGTCCCAAACCCCTCGGTCAGAATCAACGTAAACCCTACCTGTTCGGTTCCCGTAATCGCGACACCCAGGTCATAACCCAGCAAGGCACGGAGATCTTCGTCATGAATCCCACCGACCACCACACCGGCCACACCGACAGCCTTCGCCTGTTTCATGGTCTCGGCTGAAAGAAACGAGCCTCCCACCACCACCTTGCCCTTCATGGCAGGCGTAAGATGATTCGACGTCAATGGTTCGTCCTGAGCGTGTACCGCCATTACAATGTCACCGGACGTCTCCCCACCGATACCGAAAATGCCCTGGACCAAGCTACAGGTCGTCTCAACCACGACACCCTGTTGCGGAATCGTTTCGGTGATCGTGCCATCCACATAGG
>JAHBWQ010000325.1 GCA_019636915.1 Nitrospira sp.
AGACGTCTCACCCTCCCAACCCCAGCGCGCCAAGACGCGCTGATCCGCAGGCGAGGCCGCAGCACGTGAAGAGGCAACGCATACTTTGAGCCATTGTTGAGCCTCTGAACGACGTGAGAACAAAGCCGGAGGACTGTTTCAATATCCTGCTACGCTTTGAGTGCCTTGAGCACTTCATCGGCATGCCCGTCGACTTTCACCTTCCGAAAGATCGCCTTGACGTTCCCTTCAAGATCGATGACGAAGGTGCTGCGTTCGATACCCCAGTACTTTTTCCCATACATGTTCTTCTCTTTGTAGACGCCATACGCTTTCGAAATGGTCGCACCTTCATCGCTGAGGAGCGGGAACGGCAACCCGAATTTCTTGATGAACTTCTGGTGGGACTCTTTCCCATCCAGGCTCACCCCCACGATGGTGCCTCCGGCCCGAAGAATCTGCGACTCCACGTCGCGAAAGTCACAGGACTCTTTCGTGCATCCCGGTGTATCATCTTTAGGATAGAAATAGAGCACGATCTGTTTCCCCTTGAAACTCTTCAAGCTCACGGACTTCCCGTGTTGATCCGGAATTCCAAGCTCAGGTGCTTTGTCCCCGACTGCGAGTTCTTTGCTCATAGCTCCATCCTTCGTCTGAATTAATACCCACCAGGCATACCGCCGCTGCCGAACGCTGACCGACGAGGTGTATAGGGTCCCGGCTTCTTCTTGTTCTTGTTCTCAGGATTGCCGTAGGGCGAGAGTGCCGGTGAGTCCCAAATAACCTTGTCTCCAGGAGAGAGGTCCGCTGCTTCAAGAAAATGCTGCCTGGCAACTTCTGACTCGCCAAGCGCATTCAGAGCCAACGCATAGTTGTAATGGGCTGGGCCGGATTTCGGCGCTTCAGTCACCGCTTGTTCGAAATACCGTTTGGCCTCTTCGAACTGTTGAGTCTGATACGCCTGCGTGCCTTGCTCCGTCAACGTCATGGCCTGGGGCCTCGCTTCCCCATCCAGGGCCAGCGGCACCAACGGCTTCCGCTTCTGAAAACAACCTGCACCGACGAGCAGCAGGACCATGAGACCCAAAATCGTCACGCGCGAGATCATAGTTGCCATGGTAACAGGGCCTCGTTGTTCAGATCTTCACCTGCTTGCGAGTCTCTTCCTCGAACGTCTTCCGATACAACACATCCCACTCAGCACTCCCTTCAACAAGACCTCGTGAATACGAGGCGAGCTTCGCCCGCACGGTCCGATCAATGCGCTGCTCCTGCGCAAGCTCATCGGCCAATACCTTCTTGATTTCCTTCAAGACCAGCTCGTCGCTACGCTTGAGTCGGACACCAGGCACGGTCTTAATGGCCGTCAGAATCACGTGGGATAAATGGCTGACCTTGTCTTCCGTCAACATATCTAATCCGGAAAGAGGTTAGGTGTGAGCGGTAAGGAGAACATATCGTCCATTCTTTCCTTCACCGTTCACCCTTTACTCCGCACCTCGTTACAGGATGATTCCTCGCTCACGGACCAACTTCTGCTTCACCATCTGAAACATCTTCTGATAATCCACTTGGCCCTGCTCAATCTGCTGTTCATACGCCTTCAGGAGTTGGCGCACTTCAGCATTCAGCCGATCTTCGGCTGATAACTCCTGTGTGACGGCATGATCCAGTGCCTCGACCAAGACCTTGCGGTCTCCAACCACTTCAAGGTCATCGTGCCGTTGGAGATGCCCCGTGAGACTTTCCGCAAGATGACGCACACGTTCCCTCGAGAGTCGCATCGTGGCTACCCCCGTTCGAGCACAATGGAAGACGCGTGCATGACCTGTCGGAGCTGCGTGGCATCGCCGATAATCTTCCCGACAATATTCACCCGATCAGCTGGAACCGGGTCAACTCCCGTACTCATCGGCGTCCGCCCAAAAAAGATGGCCAACACTTGGCCGGCGCCCCAGAACGCCACATCACCTACTTTGACTTGCGTCGTTGCCGTTTCTCGATGGTCTCGAACCCCCGAGAGCGGAAAATAGAACTCCTCTCCCCAGGTATGAATCGGCACCGTCACGGGAAGCGCCGCATACACCTCATCCGCCGTCTTGGTCTTTCGAAGTTCTGCGTCAAGCTGAACTCCCCCGACGGTAATGCGAATTCGTTTTGCCGGCACAGTCATGGAATCCATCGGCAAACAGTTTCTGGTTGTACTCTGCAGGTGTGATTGATGACGCGAACTCTAGCTTGTCTCCTACGCGAAATCAAGGCTACAATCCTTCGTGATGCTCACCTCCAGTTTCATCTTCTTGCCGGGCGTCGGTCCTGTCACGGAACGCCGCTGGTGGCAGGACGGGGTGCTGACCTGGAACCACTTCCTCGCACAACCTGCAATCTCCGGACTCTCGACGGCTCGAAAACGCTGGTACGATGATGAACTCCGCGCGGTACACTCACTCACGGAACAGGGCCAGTTTCGTCAATTGGCTTCGCGCTTCCCGCGGCGCGAACATTGGCGGCTCTATGAAACGTATCGTTCCCGCGCAGGCTATCTGGACATCGAAACCACGGGCACGTCGCCGGCGGAAGGGGATGTCACAGTCGTTGGGCTGCATCACCATGGACACACACTCAGTCTTGTACGCGGTGAAACCCTCACAGCGGAACGCTTACAGGCCGAGCTTGATCACTGCGACCTCCTCGTCACGTTTTTTGGGTCCCGGTTTGATATTCCCTATCTTTGTGCTAAGTTTCCCGAACTCCGTCTTCCCCCATGGCACTTTGATCTCTGTTTTGCCGCTCGCCGGCTTGCATTACGGGGAGGACTCAAGCAGATTGAACAGGAATTCGGCATCGAGCGCAACGGATCAATCCAGGGGTTGGATGGATGGGACGCAGTTCGGCTCTGGTCTCAGTGGGTTTATGGGGACAAGATCGCACGTGACCAACTCTTGGCTTACAACCGAGCAGATACTGAACATCTCGTGCTCCTGGCAGATCGTTTTTCAGAGGATTTAATGACTCAATTTGGCCCCTCCTCCGTTGCGTGCTCCACCTTTCACCCAGCCCACACCCGATGAGCGCATGGATCGGCATCGGCCGAAGCGAAACCGGTCTGGTGCGGGCGTCAAATCAGGATGCTTTTACCGTCATCGACCACACAGGACTGTGGGCCGTCGCAGATGGAATGGGTGGTCACGCAGGCGGTGCGGTCGCAGCCCAAACGGCCATCTCGACGGTGCAGGCCCAAGCTGCGTTCGTACAGGAGCAGCTCCGGAGTGGATCTGTCTCTGCGATCGAAGTGTTGACCGC
>JAHBWQ010000326.1 GCA_019636915.1 Nitrospira sp.
GAAGGGGTTCCTCAGGGAAAGGCGCTCGATATTTCCCAGGCAGGGCCGGTCTGTGGGTATGACACCCGAGTCGTCGGGACCAACGACTATGCAGCCACCGCTGGATCTTCAATCGCGGTCATCACGTCAGGCATGCCCAGAAAACCGGGTATGAGTCGTGATGAATTGTTGACGACCAATGCCAAAATCGTGAAATCCGTTGTGACGGGGTTGGTGGCCCGGTCGCCGGATATTATTCTGATTCTCGTCACCAATCCGTTGGACGCCATGGTGCATGTGGCGCGTACCGTCAGCGGCCTTCCCAAATCGAAAATCATCGGGATGGCTGGAGTCTTGGACTCCGCAAGAATGCGCACGTTTATCGCTGCAGAACTGAACGTGCCGTCTACCGAGGTCGAAGCGATGGTCTTAGGGGGGCACGGGGATACGATGGTGCCGCTGCCGCGGTATACGACCGTGAAGGGACGTCCGGTGTCTGAACTGATGTCGAAAGAGAAGCTTGATGCCATCGTCAAGCGGACCCGCGATGGGGGAGCAGAAATCGTTGGCCTCTTGAAGACAGGCAGCGCCTTTTATGCGCCGTCCGCTTCGGCGGTGGCTATGGTGGAGGCGATTCACAAGGACGAAAAGCGGGTCATGCCCTGCGCGGTCCTGTGTGATGGGGAATATGGATTGAAGGATGTCGTGGTCGGTGTGCCAGTCAAGATCGGACGGGGGGGAGCTGAACAGATTCTGGAGTACGAGCTGACCAGTGACGAGCGAGCGGCATTAGAGACGTCGGCCGACGCGGTGCGGGAGCTCTGTAGTACGGTGGATCGATTGATGGGGTAGGACGGTCACTGGTCAATAGTCGTGGGTCATAAGAGAAAAAGCATGATTCCTCGTCTGTGACCAATGACGAGTGGCCAATGACCTGTTGTGGCCTGCTTGACATTCAGAGAAAAGCTGTCGTACAGACAACAGCCTAGGCTATCAACCGTTTTTTTAAGAGAGGGGAGTTATGAAATTTCTTGAAGATCCGATGCAGACGATGGGAGTGGGATTTGCCCTCACCGTCGTCTTGATCATGATATATCTGGGATTGGCCGGCATTGGTGCGGGCGAGGCAGACTGGGGCCAGATGATCCTTCGCTGGGTGCATTTCCTGGCCGGGATCACGTGGATCGGTCTCCTCTATTTTTTCAACCTGATCAATGCTTCGTTCTTGAAGAGCCTGGATGGGCCGACCAAGAACATCGTGATTCCGAAGCTGATGCCGGCCGCACTCAATTGGTTCCGGCATGGGGCCACCGTGACCGTGCTGGCTGGGGTGTTGTTGTATGGCCATATGTACCACAAGGGTGGAACCGGCGCCGTGGCCTTGGCTATCGGCGGATTGCTCGGCATCATCATGATGGGCAATGTCCATGGCATCATCTGGCCGAACCAGAAGAAGATTATTGCGGCTGTCACTGCAGCAGCGCAGGGAACCCCGGCGCCGCCCGAGATGGCGCAGTGGGGGAGGACTGCCTTGCTCGCTTCCCGCGTAAACTTTTTACTCTCGATTCCTATGCTGTTCTTCATGGGGGCCGGTAGCCATTTCAGATAAGGTCTTGTTGCCTCGCCGGTGGGGACAAACCCCACCGGCCACGACTTCCATCGCCTCATTCTGTTGTCCTCTGCCCCTCCATGCCTAGGTTTTGAGTAGGCCCCATAGTCCTAACTGTTTGAGATTCAGGCCCATTTACAGCTGGTTGCCTTGACGGAAGAAGAGGCAGAACCGTATAGTAACAGCTCAACCTTGAAGAGTTCGGACCGGGTAGCTATGCCTACGCTTACAGAACCTCGCCTTGTTCAACAGATAGAGGGAGCTCCTTGGGAAATTGAGGGGTATCTCAAAGTCGGTGGTTACGAAGCATGGAAGCGGTGTGTCAAGGAATTGAACGCGGCTCAAGTGATTGAGGAGCTGAAGAAATCAGGGCTTCGTGGACGGGGTGGCGCAGGATTTCCGACAGGGATCAAGTGGGACAAAGTCCTTAATCACCGAGTGAAAGAACGCTATTTCGTGTGCAATGCTGGCGAGCACGAGCCGGGCACGTTTAAGGACCGTCATTTGTTGAAAACGTTGCCGCACCAATTAATCGAAGGTTGTCTGATTGCCTCCTTCACTGTGCAAGCGAAAGCTTCCTTTATCTACGTGAACCATGAGTATCATGAAGAGCAGCAAAATCTAAAGAAGGCCTTGGCCCAGGCGAAGGACCGAGGACTACTTGGAAAGAATGTCCTGGGGAGTGGAGTTGATATTGAATTGGAGATCTTTGACGGCCATGGGAGTTACGTAGCCGGCGAAGAAACGGCGATGTTGGAATCGATGCAGGGCCGTCCTGCGATGCCGCGACAGAAGCCTCCGTTTTATCCGACCGACTTCGGCCTCTATGGCAAACCGACCCTCGTCAATAACGTTGAGACCTTGTGCAATATTCCCAGGATTCTCCATAAAGGTGCTGGGTGGTTCACCGAGATAGGGACGGAGAAGTGTCCTGGTACGATGATGTTTTCGCTGAGCGGCGCGGTCAATCGGCCTGGGGTGTACGAGATGCCGATGGGAGTGACGATCCGCGATCTGGTTGAACGATGTGGCGGTGGTGTGCCCAATGGCCGAAAGATCAAGGCCGTATTTCCCGGTGGCCCGGCGTTTTCGATGGTGACGGTGGATCAGCTCGATTTGCCAATGGATTTCGACTCCTTGAAAAAAGCCGGCACAGGGTTGGGCTCGGCCGGTGTGATTGTTGTCGACGATGCGACCTGTATGGTGGCCAAGACGCTGCATTTTTCCAATTTTTTCAAGAACGAGAGCTGCGGGCAGTGTCCTCCATGCCGTATGGGGACGAATAATCTTGCCATCCTGATGACCAAGATTGAATCCGGAGAGGGCACGCAAAAAGATTTGGAGAGCATGCTGCAGCTTTGTGGTTTCGTCAAAGGCACTGGGTACTGCACCCTCGTCACTGGCGCGTCGGTTTTGGTGCAAAGCAGTTTGAAGCTGTTCCGTCACGAATACGAAGACCATATTCGGCTGCAGCGGTGTCCCTATCAGGAAACACCGGCAGGGACTGTCACCCACTCCTAGGAGGCGTCATCATGCCACGAGTGACGTTTCTGCACACGGACGGGAGAAGTGGAGAGGTTGATGAGAACGTCTCGCTGCTTGATGCCGCCAAGGAATTGGGATTTCGCCTGAATCACGATTGCGGC
>JAHBWQ010000327.1 GCA_019636915.1 Nitrospira sp.
ATCAAGCTCTTTGAGATGCCGACGGTGGCCGAGAAGAAAGCGTTGACCGGACACAAGGGCTGGGTCCGTAGTCTCGTCGTCTCTCCGGACGGGAAAGTCTTGGTGAGCGCGAGCGACGATGAGACTATTAAGTTTTGGGATCTGTCCACCGGCCGAAATTTCCGAACCCTCAAAGGCCACAGTGGCCCGGTCCGAGGATTGGCCTTTTCCCCGGACGGCAAGCGCCTCGCCAGTGCCTCCTGGGATCGCACCGTGAAGCTGTGGGAGGGAGGAGAGAAATCACCCGAGTAACTTAACTACCCAATTGTGTCACTTCGGCGCGATTTCGTAGACGAGCGTCACCGTGGCTTCGATTTTCAGTTCTCCCGATGAGATCGGCACATCGCCGGCGCTGGCCTCCATAGCCATACGTGCCATGGGCACAGGAGGTCGAATCATCTGGCCTCCTTCAGTGACTGAGAGAACCCGCACAAGCTTGACCTGCAACGTCTCGCTCAACACCGACGCTTTCTCACGTGCCTTGGCTGCGGCCTGTTTCAAAGCACTAAGCCGTACCGATTGCTCCTCGCGCAGACCCCAGTGCAACCCCTGAAAGCTGTTCGCCCCGGCCTTCAAGACTTCTTCAATCACGGTGCCGACCTTATCGAGAACACGGATTTCCACGGTCACCATGTTCGTGACCACGTAACCGATGATTTCAGGGGACGCAGGTGAGATATCAGTAGGACGGTTCGATGGTGGTCGATATTGCGGCATGACCGTAAAAGAAGACGTCTGGATTCGCTCCTTGTCGATTTGTAAATCCTTGAGCCTGTCCATGACTTTACTCATGACGGTACTGTTCCGCTTTTGTGCGTCAGCGAGGGACTTACCGGCAGTCTCCAAGCCGAACGACACAAAGGCCGTATCCGGTGCGTGCGGTACAATCCCACTTTCGCTGACAGTCAGAGTTGATGTCGCAGGCGTTGTCTCCTCATGAGCCAATGTCACAACCGGGACCCCCAACGGGAACCCCAATAAGATCAGCAGCCAAGCTATCCACATACACCGCCTCCTTTCACCAACAATCACATGACCCTTCCAGCAGCTTCGGGCCTTGCGGCTCAGGATAGTCTCACCGTCAGAACGACGCAAGAAATGCCCCCTCATGGCTACTTGACCCGGCTGAACACATACGGCATCTTCTCTCTCGAACACATCACAAGAGACTCTCTCATGGCCATGACTTCCATCATGCTTTTGCTTGGAACCACAGCACCACCGTTCGACCTACAGGACGTCGTGACTGGGCAACACTACTCGCTCAACTCATTCGCTACGAAGACAGGGCTGCTTGTCATGTTTATCTGTCGGCACTGTCCCTATGTGGTGCATGTTAACAGGAGCTTGCCAAGCTCGGACAGGACTATCAAGACACGAATCTAGGGATCATCGCCATCAGCAGTAATGATCCCATCAACTATCCCGACGATGCCCCGCCGAAACTGAAGGACATGGCCGTACGTCTGGGCTTTACCTTTCCATTCTGTCACGACGAGACCCAGCAGGTCGCGAAAGCCTATCGTGCTGCCTGTACCCCAGAGTTCTATCTTTTTGATCGAGATCGCCGTCTGGCCTACCATGGACAACTCGATGACAGCCGCCCCGGTAACAATAAACCGGTCACCGGTCATGATCTCCGTACAGCCATCCAAGCCGTGCTCACCGGCAAGCCTGTTGAGGGCAACCAGAGACCCAGCATAGGTTGCAGCATCAAATGGAAGCCCGGTCATGCTCCACATGCATGAGAGGCGATTGAAAAGGAGCCCCTCAGTATCCTACTCAAATCCTGGAAGCCTGTTCAGCTCGCAAGGCCCAACCCCGCCGAGAATCCATCTATCCACCTGATATCAAAACGGTCACGCAAAGACGACTGGCGCATTACCCACCAGGAACTTAAGAATTCCAGATAGTTGACCAAAATCCTTCCATCTAGATTGGGAGTGGCACGAGAATTCATATTCCACATCTTCTGTGGATAACCATGTGAACAAGTCGCGCAATTCGGAAAAAGACGGTGCAAACAGCCTGTATATTTATCAAACTGCCTATTTTTTAGTCATCCGCCTCATCTGGAAGCTACCACAAGTAATAGTGGAAACATCATGAGTTCATTGCTTTCTTGCATATTCCTAGAAATAGGTCTTGACACAATCCAAGCAAGCAGCCCTAATCCTGGCGCTCGTGCCACCAATCCCATGGTTATCCACAGGTTCACCACATTTCTGGGGATGACCGCTCTCAGCAACAGGAGCGATGTTTCAAATCTGTCAAGAGGGGTGAGATAAGAAAGAAGGCTCAATAATCTACTAAAGTGGATCTAGGGACGAAACTCCTGCAACCAGGTCCACATGGCACAGAACACATGCCTTGGCCATGTTTCAGGAGCAGTCCAGATGGTCTATCGGGTCAACGTCTCAGGACCGGACGGAATGGGGTCAAGTGGGAAGCCGAGATGACGGGGAAGAACAGCCTACCAGGCATAGGCTTCGGGCGCACCGCTCCAGTCCTGAGAAAGCCTGGTCCAAATCAGTGAGCTACAAAGATGTTTGCACGAATGCGATGAAGCTTGAGAAATCGGTCACGCAACGATAGGGGCAGGACGTGGGATGGATGGAACAACCAGCAGGGCTTCACGCCTGGCATTATCACCCGTGGCGCAATGAGTGCAGGAGTGAAGCAATAGAAATTGGGCAGAAACTGAGACGTGATCGGACAGATGCTGTCGGAGGCAACCGGCAGCTATCGACCCAAAGCAGAAGTACACGGCGCCATCTGCCCTGATCTGATCGAATATTCCGTTATCCCGACTTTTCCCCAATCCGCTGCCGGTCTCACTGTCTTCAGTGACATCCGGAATCGTTTGAGGCGTTGATGGGGCAGGCATGGGCGGAGGTTCGAGCCTGCATGATTCATGAGCACTTCTGCTGCAATCACGAATTCGCTGCTGCGACGAGCCGTCATGAACCATGCAGGCTAGCAGACCTGAGTGTAATGGTTACGATAGGCCTTGTTCGACCAACTTATTCTCGATCGTGAAACCCATTCGTTCTATCAGCCGAGTGAGTAATGTGAAATGGGCGTGCGAGTCAGTCGCAACGGCCAGCTGTTCAGCCGTCGCCAGTTGTATCGTGTACACCAGTGAGGCGGAGGTTTTCAGGAGGGCAAGGCCATAGTCGAAGAGATCC
>JAHBWQ010000328.1 GCA_019636915.1 Nitrospira sp.
CACCGGGAGGTGTGTTTTTGCGCGCCGCCGCGAGCCGCTACGACCACATTTTGACTTGCTGTGAAGACCCAGCAAGTCAAAACGTCAGCGTAAAATCCACGTTGTGTGAAATTTTGCAAGATATGATATCTCCGAAGATGATATTTAACGTACACAAATTTTTTCTTCTGGGCCTGCTGATAACTTGCAACTCAAATAAATCCTACTATTTTCATGAAAGCGGCGTCCATATTTACGTACTTTACCCCAACCCCACGTATTCAGTGTATGTACCCGACAAATCTGAGCAACCCACGCCTTTCCTGCCGACGAAAGAACAAATTCGAAAGGCTGAACTTCAACTCCACCAATGTGAAGATATTTCAGAAAGCTTATTTGACTCATCGGTAGGAAAGAAGATTCTTAAAAATTTTGATTTTTCAACTTACTACCGCCAATATTCTGGTGAAGATAGGGCTACAGGCACATTGGGGATTCATTTGGTTCTTATGACCTTCCCCCTGTTTTCGCAAACCTGATCGATTAGATTTCTGCCACTTGTAGCTTTCCTCTTGCCGCAAATTCTGCCGGCGTCATCATGCCAAGCGAACTATGCGGTCGCTCCTCGTTGTACTCTTTTTGCCACGCCGCAGCCTTGGTACGCAGGTCGTTGATTCCGGTAAACCAGTGGACGTTCAGAAATTCATCACGCATTTTTCCGTTGAACGATTCAATGAATGGGTTGTCCGTGGGCTTCCCTGGGCGTGAAAATTTCAGCTTCACACCGTTAGCGTATGCCCAGCGATCCAATGCCATGCAGATGAATTCAGGTCCATTATCCACGGTGATTGCCTTTGGGGTACCGTGCATGGCAGAGATGCGATCCAGAGTTTGAACAACACGAACTCCCGTCAGGCTGGTATCAAATTCCAGTGCAAGGTTTTGTCTATGGTACACATCAATCACGGTAAGCCCGCGCACGCGGCGACCGTCAGCCAACTGATCAGAAACAAAGTCCATGGACCAAATCTCGTTAGCTCCTGTCGCGGCAGCCAGGGGAGATCGCGTTTCACAGCGATAATGCCGCCGGGGCTTTTTTCGCCGTAATCCCAGCTTCAGAACGCCGTAATAGAGTCGTTCCGTACGCTTGTGATTGATACGCTCACCGCTTCGGCGCAAGAGCTCGTGAATGCGCGGCATGCCGTAACGCGGTTTTGCATCCGCTATTTTTTGCATTCGCGCCAGCAAGTCTGCGTTGTCCAAGCACATGGGTATGTAACGATACGTGGAGAGCGGAAAATTCATCACCCGACAAGCCCGCAGCTGTGAAACAGGATACTCCGAAATCATTTCAGCAACCGCAGCCCGCTTTGCCTGCCGGGTTACCACTTTCGCGAATTGATATCCTTCAGCATCGTGATGTCGAGAGCCTGGTCTGCGACCAATTTCTTAAGCCGGTTATTCTCATCGCGCAGGCGCTTCAGCTCTGCCAGTTCGCTAACTTCAAGTCCGCCGTACTTACTCTTCCAATTGTATAGGGTTTGCTCGTGCACACCCAGGTCCCTGGCCACTACCGCGACGGTTTCACCTGCCTGCCAGCGCTTGAGTGCCTTCACGATCTGTTCTTCCGTAAATCTCTTCTTTTTCATCGATCCTCCTGTCATTATCGACAGCAGAATCTAATCGTACATGTTTAGCAGAATTCGGGGGGAAGGTCAGCTGTAATCCGCATCCCACCTCTTTCTTCAAGAAGACCGATGATTGTTCAGGTCTTAAAAATCTAAAAGAGATACGTTATCATCTGAATGAGGATACATATATCATACGCTTAAGAAATGGGAAATTCTGCGATTGGAAGCTTTTAGAAATATTTAAACCCGATTCACCGCAAATTCGCCGTGAAATCATCATAACCTGGGACTTTAATGCAATTATTGAAGCGCTGAATAACTCACTTCACCAAAATACTCGCTCAGATTCTGAAGTAGCTTTGTTGGTTATTGAATCGACGAAGAACAGGGAGCAGAAACAAATAAACTTACAGCCGGATATATCCTTGCGAAATCTTTTGAATAAATACGTAGTTTTGTACAACAGTAGGACTTATGTAATTAAACCGGGTGACACACTTGTCCAAATCTCTCAGAAATTTTTTGGAGATGCAAGCCGAGTAACCGAAATCATAGATCTGAACCCCTTATTTAGATATACGAACAATTGCGAGAAGCCCATTCCCGGGTGTTGGGTACCCAGCGGTTCAAGAATATTTATTCCAGATGAATAGATGCTAACGGCACACAACAAAATTTACCTGCTGCGCTCGCTGCGGTGCCGTGGCTCCTCGCGTGCTCGGCCCTACGCGCCAAAGATGCCCTGCGCCCGGCCAAGCGGGAGCTTGGTTTTGCCGGGCTCGGGCAGGCGCTTCGGGCACATTTGGTGACGCAAATAGGCTTTACAGGCTGAAATAATGACACAAGCGTCACCAAACGTCAGGTAAATTCCGCGTTGTGCGAACATTTTTGCGGCTTGTACTTCGTCGGCATCCATGCCGACGCTGACACATCAAACTGAATAAAGGTTCAGGCCTTTAATAAATTTAAAATCCCTGACATTGTAGGTAAAGAGTTCAACCGATTGATCCATCGCAGTGGCAGCAATTATCGCATCGGGTATCTTGAGGCCGTGGCTCTTGGCATACTTGCGTATGAGATCAATAGCTTTCGCAGAAATATCCTCGGAAATCGCAATTTCTTGAATTGCATCCAGGGATTTTTCAATCTTGCGTATTTCTGCATTGTTCCATGCGCCAACAAGAAGTTCCATTCTGGTAACCGCAGAAATGGCTAGATTTTCGGGCTTAATCGTTTTTAGAGCTTTGGCTGTATCAGCAGAATCCCGAAGGAACTCTACCATGACATCGGTATCAACGATTACCACGATTCCAAGCCAGATCTCGAAGCTCTTTACCAGTAATTTTTCGCCCTTTCCATACTCCTTGGGCGGCGAAAAAATCTTTTGGATGTTGCTTTTTGGCCTTCTTAGGTGGGTGAACGTCCGAAACCTTAACAAAATCGAGGGTTTTGAGGAACAGAACGAGATTTCTGCCTTTTGTCTCATCCCTTATGTTTAAGGCATACTTGGACATATGTAACAATATAT
>JAHBWQ010000329.1 GCA_019636915.1 Nitrospira sp.
ATACCAGGATTTTGGTCATTGCATAGTGCTGTTCCACCAGTGAACTAGCCGTTCCCTGTCTGTGTGACTTCCTCCTACCCTTCGCAGGTCATTCGTTTTTCATGACAGGAGGTTTTAATTTGAAGAGCGCCTTCTGGACATCCAAATCTATGTATCTGATGTTGGGGCAATCGGGGAGGTTCACACCGTATGGTGGCGAGACCGAGTCGCTACGCCAAAACACGTGTCCCACCTGTTTATGATCTAGGCTTGCACCGATGTGAATGGAATGGGCATCATGTCGATAAGGGCTATCGTAGCTACTGGCTAGTTCATCTCGTTGTCTTCTATCCGAGAAATCAAACGCCAGTTGCAGAATGGCGTCGGCCATGGATCGATCCGGTACGACTGTAAATCCTGCTCGTGTGAGCTTGTCCTTGACGTCCTGTTCAAGCTTCTCAATGATGTCAGTTATCCCAGTCGGGAGCGTCCGAGCGTTGCTGTGAACGTCGACCCAGATGGTTTTTGTTTGTGCGAGAGTTCGTTGTTCTTGTTCGGTATACGTTCTGTGGTTAGTGCATGCGGCTTGTAGGACTGCGATGACCAATGTCATTATTTGAAAAATCCTCATGAGCTGCTCCTCTTGCGATCTTCGTAAGCTATCAAAGCTTTTCTTGGAGCACAAGGAAGAGATGCCGCTGCGGTTCTGGTCGTGAAGTGGATTGCTCAGGCAAAAAGTCTAGAGCAAAGTTGCCAGCACCGCTTTCGTGGTTTTGAAGTGCAACTTCGCCACCTGTCCTAAGCGTTCCCGTCCGTGTTTTTTTACGATCATCTTTGCAGCCAGTTCAACGGTTGAGGAGGCGCCTTTAGGGAGGGCGGTTCCCACTTCACCGGAGAGGCGCTTGAGACGGATGAGAAACTCCGCCCGGGCGAGTATGGACGCAGCGGCAACGGCCAAGTCCGACTCGGCTTTCGGGCGTTGTTCCAGCGTAACCTTCCGTCCCTTTTCTTGGAGGGCATTGAGGATCAGCCGCTCGTCTCCGAATTGATCAGAGATCGCCCGCTCACAGGTGATACCTCGTTCCAGCAGAGTTTCTAGCGCTTTGGCATGGCCCCAGGCGAGCAGGCGATTCAGATTCTTGATCTTCTCGTAGAGCTCGTTGTACTTCTGCGGTCCGATGGTGATGATGCTGTGCGGGCAGATGGTTTTAATGTCGGGTGCCATCTCCAGTATACGGCCGTCGGAGAGCGTTTTACTGTCACGCACCTCCATCAACCGCAACTCTCCTTGCGTCGTCGCATCCACAAATACCGCAGCGATGACGAGTGGACCGAAGTAATCGCCTTTTCCCGATTCGTCGATACCGATGCGCTCAATGGCGATTCGTGAATGTTGTGTGGTCATTGCGCGTCGAGTCCCCCTAGAAATCATGCCTAGGGCGCGGTAATCTATCAATCGAATCCATGTTGGTCAATCGTGCATGGATGGTGCCTGGAGGATTTTTCTGGAGGAATGAACATGCGGGCTCAGCGATTCACCCGTGCCGTGACAATATGCTGTTTGATTGCAGGAGGGATCGGCTTAGCGGGGTGTGAGACCAACCCCTACACGGGTCGGCGGCAGCTGTTGATGACCTCGGTTGGTCAAGAGATGCAAATGGGAGCGCAGGCGTACAATCAAGTCAGGAACGACCCAAAGATGAGGCCGTCACAAGATCCCCGTGAGATCGAGCCGGTGAGACGGGTGGCGGCTCGTATTGTTGAAGCGGCGAAACGGTCGAAGTACGCGGAGATGGCGCAACAATTTCAGTGGGAAGTGACTGTGATCAAAGACGACAAGACGGCTAATGCCTTTGCTCTGCCTGGTGGGAAAATGGCGGTGTACACGGGCATTTTCCCCATGGCCAAAACAGAGGCCGGGTTGGCGGCAGTTATGGGCCATGAAGTGGTGCATGCGCTTGCTCGCCATGGGGCCGAGCGGATGAGTCAGGGGCAAGCAGCGAATATTGGCATGCAGGTCATCGGGGCGGCCATTGGGATTGGGAGTAAGAATCCCGCACTTGGTCAGGCTGCGATGGGAGCACTAGGTGTCGGTGCACAAGTGGGTGTGTTGCTGCCCTTCAGTCGGAAACATGAATCCGAAGCGGATTATATTGGAATCCTATTGGCCGCCGATGCCGGATATGATCCCCGTGAGTCGGTGGTGCTTTGGGAGCGAATGGCTCAGTCAGGTGGTGGGGGACAACCAGAGTTCATGTCTACCCATCCCAGCCACGATACGAGAATTGAGCAATTGAAAGAGTGGATGCCTGAGGCGATGGAGATCTATCAGAAGCGAGCGCCCATGCCGGCTGCTCCACTACCGGAAATCGGTGGCAGGTAAGCCGTTACTATTTATCCTCAGTCGTCTGAGGGAGTGAGTGAGTCTGCTTGTGACTAACCGGCGCCATTCTTTATACTAACTCGGCGTGGGTGGAAGGCTGGATGGTCGCTCGGGGCTTCGGCCCCGAGAGGAAAGTCCGGACTCCATGGGCAGGGCGCTGGGTAACTCCCAGGCGGAGCAATCCGACACCAGCACCACAGAAATCAAACCGCCGATGGCCAAAACGATGGGATTCCATCTGATCGTTGCGGCTCAGGTAAGGGTGAAACGGTGGGGTAAGAGCCCACCGCGGGGGTGGTGACATCACCGGCATGGTAAGCGTCGCCCGGTGCAAGGCCAAATAGGAAGACAGGTGCCGTGCTCCTTACGGACTGCGGCACGCCGACTGGCCCGGTCGAGGTCTTCGGGTAGGTCGCTTGAGGTTCGGGGTAACTCGAATCCCAGAGAAATGATCATCCAGGCAAAGGGGGAGACTTCTTTGCGGGACAGAATCCGGCTTACAGGTTTTCCGCTCACGCACTTCATTCAGTGAGAGTTCCCTCAGGCGTCAATACGCTGTTCTGTCGTTGGGTGCCCACAGGGCTATATTGACGCTCCTCTGTGGGGATGCTAGGATCAGAAATCTTTCCCCTTGATTTCAAACACATTTGTGCACGATGATGCGTGCTTCCGCGAGGGGTGCTGTTGTAAGGTCTCACGATCGATCGTAGAGCTTACGCACGTGCGGTCGGAGGGAGGAGTGTCATGAAACTCACCGGTGCTGAAA
>JAHBWQ010000033.1 GCA_019636915.1 Nitrospira sp.
GGCCATTATCGATCGGCAAGTCACCCAGGCCTCCAGTCTGGCGCGCGCGAGCCATGCGCGGTTGATCGAGGCCATTGAAAGCGTTCCACAATGGTTTGCTTTGTTCGATGCGGACGATCGTCTGGTCATCTGTAATCACAAGTATAGAGACGTCATGTCTGGAATCGGGGCCCAAGTTCAGTCGGGGGAGTCGTTCGAATCGATCGCCCGCCGAACTGCCGAACGTGGCGATATCCCTGCCGCGATAGGGAATGTCGAACCCTGGATGCGATGGCGTCTTGACATGCATCGAAATCCGGGTGCGCCGTATCTTCAATATCGGTCCACTGGAGAGTGGATTCAAATCAATGAGCGGAGGACGCACGACGACGGGATCGTCTTTATCGCCACGGATATTACGGCCTTAAAAAATGCCGAACAGGCGGCTGAAGATGCAAAGGCGCGGCTGGCCGATTCCTTGGCGTTGGTCGAGGCCGCGAAAACCCGTATGCAGGAAGAACTGAATGTAGGCCGAGATATTCAGCGGAGCATGCTTCCACGTGTGTTCCCAGCGTTCCCCGATCGAAAGGAGATCGAGCTGTACGCGATCCTCGAACCGGCTCTAGAGATCGGAGGCGACCTCTATGATTTCTTTTTGGTCGACGACCATCGATTGTGTTTCGTCGTCGGCGATGTATCGGGGAACGGGGTCCCCGCCGCGCTCTTCATGGCCATGACCAAGATCATGGTCAAGACGAGAGCGGCCTCTGATCCCTCACCCGCGAGTATCGTGACCCATGTGAACGACGCGCTGAGTGCGGAGAACGACTCCTGTATGTTTGTGACCCTCTACCTCGGTATCCTGAATCTTCGCGATGGCACGCTTCTGACGACCAATGCGGGCCATAATCCTCCCTTGCTCAAACGACGAAATGGACGCTTCGAATGGTTGACGGTCCAGGATGGGCCTCTCGTCGGTCCCATGCCGGGGATTACCTTTACGGAACACGCGACCCGATTGGAACCGGGGGATGAGCTCTTCCTCTACACGGATGGAGTGACTGAAGCCGATAATCGGCGGCGCGAGCTGTTCGGGAAGGATCGCTTAAAAGAGGTGCTGGACCACTCTCAAGCGATCTCAGTCGTGAGTCGTCTTGGGGAAGTCATGAGTGCGGTGAGGCAGTTTGCCGGAGATGCCCCACAGGCGGACGATATCACCATGCTAGGATTGCGGTATCAAGGCGTGGTTCCGTCTCGGGTAAACACGAGGGTGTTTCGCCAAACGATGCCGAACCAATTGGCGGCCATTCCTGTCTTACAGACGGCATTTGAAGACTACGTTGCGCAATGGGCCGAGGTGACCCCACTGATTCCCACGCTGAATATGGCATTGGACGATTTACTCAATAACGTCGTGCAGTACGCATTCCCAAACGACCCACATGAACACCTCATTGAAGTCGAAGGCGAGGTGCGCGATGCGTGCGTGGTGCTTATGATTACGGATGACGGCATTCCGTTCAATCCGTTGACTGCGGCCCATCCTGACCTGTCGTTGTTGCTTCATGAACGTGAGATCGGTGGTTTAGGGATTCATCTGGTCCGATCCATGTTTGACGAGGTGACATACCATCGTAATGTCGGACACAATGTCTTGATGCTGAAGAAGAAACTCGTCTCTGCGGAGATTCCTGTAAGCCGTGAGACTGAGGCGACCGTGGTCAGCCCATTCGAAATCGGACAGGCCCCACTTCACGCACATCAGGACAGAGTGGGAGGAAGGGCCTACGTTGAGTCACGTCAGAGTGGTGGTGCCGTAATTGTGACCCCACGAAACCGCTTCGATACGACCAGCGCTCCGGAGGTTGAACAGCTGTTGATGGATCACATCGAGCGTGGAGCGCGACGGATGGTGTTGGATCTCTCCGCTATTTCGTACATGTCTTCCATCGGATTGCGGGTCATCCTGAAAGCGGTTCGAACAATGACACGGGCAGGTGGAAATATGGTGCTTGTAGGAGGGAGTCCACATGTGAAGACCGTGCTGCAATTGAGTGGAGCGCTGATGATGGGACTCCATGCTTCTACACTGGAAGAAGCCATGTCGAGGTTAGAGGAGGCAGGTTAGCCATGTGCGCAACTGATTCAGTTGGCGGAGTGGGTCTTTGCGATCGTACTAGTAGAATCACGACGCTATCGCTGGTAGTATGACCGTCGGTCATGCGTGGACTGACTCACGCTGGAGGTACCGATCTTGAGGATCAAGCATGACTGAGCGACTGAGGGAAATGTGTCGTGAGGCCTCAGCTGTGCAAGTTGGACTGCGGAGCAACCCTTCACTAGCATAAGGAGCCGACGATGGACCAAGGAACTCGACATACGTTGACGGTCGCCTCTCGCGAGGATGCTGGCATCACCTTCGTCAAGATGCAGGGTAGCTTGTCTGCCACCACCGCTGAACAGGGTAACAAGGAGATGAAAAAAATCGTAGACGCCGGTGCGCGAAAAGTCATCCTGAACTTGGCCGATATCGACTATATCAGCAGCGGAGGGATCCGGGTCCTCATCCTGACGTCGAAGGAGCTGAGCGCTGTTCAAGGAAAGATGAAGATCGCCGCAGCGAGAGGGATGGTCAAGGAAGCACTGGAGGCGAGTGGATTCCATCTCCTGAACCGTGTGTACGGAAGCACCATTGAATTGTGTAACACGGAAGAAGAGGCAGTCGCTGCATTTCGAGGCTAGATATCTTCTGCCCTTGAGTTTCCCAGGACAAGACAAGTTGTTCTCATAATTGCAGTTGAGTGAGACTTGCGATCTTCAGAGGCCGATGCGCCGACCTTGGCCAAGGTAACGAATCATCTCGGATGATTCCTGTCGCCGGTTTTTTATCGGACAACTCTCGTCAATCTGACCTCACCAAGAGGAACAGTCACCTATATTGCGACCGAGATCCTGCCGGACTGCATTTGCACTGAATAGTCATTCGAACCCTGTCGTGCCTGTTCGGATCCCTGGACCACCTCGGATAGATGGGTGGTCCATGACTTTTTGGCTTCATGAAGAAGTTTTCATCTTCACCTAATGCTGTTTTCATGTTCCAGGATTATAACGATACACCAAGCTGAACGAAGGCGGTGGATAGATGAGTCGATATGGTCAAGATGCTCAGACCAATGATTCCCGCATCTCGCACAAGGAGGATGCATTATGAAAGATGTGACGAAGGGAGTGAGTCTTTCTCCAGCCATTCTTTCTGCGCCATTCAAGCAGGAGCCGACACGGTTGTCCCCGAATCATCTCTTGGAATTGGTGACCCGATTGTGCCTCTTCAGGGCTGAGCGTTGGGGGCGCAGGGCGCTCTTTTATGAGAAACATCGCGACTATTTTCCACGCTTGTCGGTCGGTCGATTTGTGAGTCGGTGTCGTGCATTGGAAGCGAAGTACCGAGCCCTGGCTCAGGTGATATTTCTCATCCCGGCGGATGAGCGTTTAGTCCCTGCACGTGCCTTGGGGTTGAGACGGTTCTAGCCCGCATGATTCATGAACGATTCGTGACACTGTCCGGGTGGAATTGCTGCTCCGTTCCACCCGGAGCACTTCTTTCGATGATGTGAGAGATCGGGACATATGGAGATTCAGCAGTAGTCCTATCATCCTGTCAATTCCTTCCGACATGCATACTCTGTAGCGATTGATGTGTTTGGCGTGCGTCTTGTCCGATGGACGTGCGGAGAACGTTCTGCGCGTCGATCGATCACGGAACGCTCGTCCGACGTCATGCCTGAGCATCTGCCGCCGTATCTTGCGCTAGCCGTCCACTTCCACGTACCATCGCATTCGAAAGACTGATTCCGGTTTCCTCGCAACAACTCTCAATCCATTCCCTGAATGAAAGGTGTCAGCATCCGTATGAAACAGAACCAATCGTCAGCGTCCACGAGTCCAAATGCTACGGGCTTCTCACCAGGATTCGCGTCACTTGGGCTTGAAGCGCCACTGCTTACGACGCTGGAAACGCTCGGCTATGAAGAACCGACCCCGATTCAACGTGAGGCCATTCCCCCGCTGCTTGCCGGTAGAGATCTGCTGGGACAAGCCGCCACCGGTACGGGCAAGACAGCGGCGTTTGCCTTGCCGCTCCTACAGCAACTTGGGCATGGGATCACGGCGCGTCCCGCAACCCTCGTTCTCGTGCCGACCCGTGAATTAGCGATCCAAGTCGGAGAAGCGGTACAACGCTATGGGAAAGAACTGCGAACGAGCGTGCTCACGCTGTACGGAGGACAGCCTTTCGGACCGCAATTGTATGCGCTGAAGCGAGGGGTCGATGTCGTTGTGGCGACACCAGGACGAGCGCTCGATCATATCCGGCGTGGTACGCTACGCCTACAGGCGGTGAAACTCGTGGTGCTGGATGAAGCCGACGAGATGCTCGATATGGGGTTTGCCGACGACCTCGATGCGATTTTGGAGCAGACGCCGAAAACCAGACAGACCGCGCTATTTTCCGCGACGATGCCCCCGAGAATTCGCTCGATCGCCCATCGACACCTCAGAAATCCGGTCGAGATTACGATCGCGAAGGAACCGGTCAAGGCAGGGACGACCCCCCGCGTTCAACAAACGGCTTATATCGTGGCGCGGTCGCATCGAGGAGCAGCGCTTGCCCGCGTGATCGAGATGGCCGACGCCAAATCAGCCCTGGTATTTTGTCGCACGAGACTGGAGGTCGACGACGTGACGACCATGCTGATCGGCCGCGGTCAACGGGCTGAGGCTATTCATGGCGGGATGAGTCAGGGACAACGCGACCGCGTCATGCAGGCCTTTAAGTCCGGCCAAACGTCGTTGCTGGTGGCTACCGACGTCGCAGCACGTGGCCTGGATATTCCGCACGTCTCGCATGTGATCAACTATGATCTGCCGGCTTCTGCTGAAGTCTATGTGCATCGCATTGGACGAACCGGCCGCGCCGGTCGGGAAGGGACCGCCATTACCATTCTTGATCCGCGAGAGCAGCGGCTCCTGCGATCGATCGAACAGCATACCAAAGCTCGTGTCAACGTGCTTCCAATCCCTTCCGTGGCCGATCTTCGAGCGAAACAATTGGATCGCCTACAAGGAGCGGTGGTAGAGACGTTGCAGCAAGGAGGGTTAGAGGTGTGCAGGCAACTCGTTGAGCGATTGTCCTCCCATACTGCGGTTGACGTGGCTGCCGCGGCGCTCAAACTGCTGGTGCGTGCGCAGGGCGGGGAGCGTACGGAACAGGAGATTCCAGGCATTCCTGTCAGACCGCCTGATACTCGAAGGCCGATGCAGGATGGTGTACGCACTGGTGGTCGTCCCCAGCGTGGATCGGCAGGGGCTGAGCGTCGGCCGACGGGAAGGCCCCTTGATGCGGGACGGAGAGCGGGGATGGCACGCGTGTATGTCGGGGCAGGACAAGCGGCAGGCATCCGCCCAGGGGATCTCGTTGGTGCCATTGCCAATGAGGCGAAGATCAATTCTGCCATGATCGGTGCCATCGAGATTGAAGAGCGATTTTCCATCGTGGATGTTCCGGAAGCGCTGGCCCCACGTATTATCCAACTGCTCGGCCGTGCGCGGATCAAGGGGAGAAAAGTTCCCGTGCGAATCTTCCACGAGTAACCGCGTGGCAGAGTGAACAGGTCTCCAACGTGTGTCAGGCGTGGAAGCCACGCATCAATAGTCTCCATCGTTCTCATGCCGAACCAGAGCGAGGGCTATGACGTGATCGATTCCGTATGGAGATCCGGCACGAGACGTTCTCAGGGGAGCTGGTTGTGTTCAAGGTGGCGGTCTTGTTGCGCGTGGAGGAGCACCACTGCCGTCATACCGTATACCGGCCCACAAATCTTTGCACCCTTCTGCTGTAACCGGTTGATACGGCAATGGAACCCGCACCACCTATCGGTCCAGCCATGAAGGATCCTCCTCCCGTCGTCCCTGCCACGGTCAGGGTTCCTGAGATTACGGTCAAAGCTGTGGTGCTGTCGATCATCCTTGCGGCCGTCTTGGCTGCGGCCAATGCCTACCTGGGCCTCTTTGCCGGAATGACGGTGTCTGCCTCTATTCCTGCGGCTGTGGCCTCCATGGCAATACTCCGATTGTTTCGTGACTCGAACATTCTCGAAAACAATATCGTTCAAACGGCGGCATCATCGGGCGAAGCGCTGGCGGCCGGTGTGATCTTCACCATTCCCGCGCTCCTGTTAGTCGGGTATTGGACCGAGTTCAATTACTGGCAGACGGTCCTCATTGCCACGGTCGGTGGAGTACTCGGGGTGCTCTTTACCATTCCCTTACGACGAGCGCTGATTGTCACTGCACGATTGCGGTTTCCCGAAGGAGTAGCGACTGCGGAAGTGCTGAAAGTGGCGGCTGCCGATCGCGGAAGGCGTAGCTCGGGAGCCTCAACGGGAGAGGTTGGTTCGCTTGTCTCGGCGGCGGTGCTGGGTGGAATGGTCAAATTGGGAGAGAGTGGAATGCGGCTGTGGGCGGAGTCATTAGAAGGGGCTCTGCGAGTGGGAAGTACGGTGATCTACGGGGGGATGAATCTTTCGCCGGCACTGCTCGCGGTCGGCTTTATCATTGGGCTCGAGACCGCCCTGGTTGTGTTCCTGGGGGGAGTCCTCGGGTCCTGTTTCTTTATGCCGACGTACGGACTTTTCTATGGGGTTCCGCTCGATCGGACGGCACTCGCTGGTGCATTGGCCATCTGGAGCGGACAGGTTCGGTATGTCGGCATTGGCGCAATGCTGATTGGTGGATTATGGACACTGACGAGGCTACGTGAGCCGGTTTGGGCCAGCCTGCAGACACTCCGAGGTCGATATCCCGCATCCGGCGCCAGGCAAGAAACGGGGAGCGTGCCGCGAACCGAGCAGGATACTCCGTCCATCTGGATTATCCTGTCTCTTGGGATACTCGTTCTGCCGATGGTTTGGATTTATTCGACGGTTGTGGAGAGTGCGACGATCGGCATTCTCATGACGATCCTGATGGGAATCGCTGCATTTCTTTTTTCGTCCGTCGCGGCCTACATGGCCGGTTTGGTCGGGAGTTCCAGCAACCCCGTGTCGGGCGTGACGATTGCGACCATCATGCTGGCGTCTCTCTTGCTGGTGCTGCTCATGGGAACAGGGCATCCCGCAGGGCCGGCCGCAACACTGGTGATTGGAGCGGTCGTCTGTTGTGCTGCCGCCATGGGTGGAGACAATTTGCAAGATCTCAAGACAGGGCATCTGGTGGGGGCGACACCGTGGAAGCAACAAGTCATGCAAGTGGTCGGTGTCTTGACTGGCGCACTGGTTCTTGTGCCGGTGCTGTCCCTGCTCCAAGCGAAGTATGGGCTCGGCGAGCCCACGAGCAGCTATCCGCATCCACTGAGCGCTCCTCAAGCCACCTTGATGGCAAACCTGACGCGGAGTGTGTTCGGAGGTGGGATACCGTGGTCGCTCGTTGGACTTGGGGCCGCGATTGGGGCCTTGATTATTCTGGTGGATCGACGGCAAGAACGACAAGGCAGGACCGTTCGCCTCCCTGTCCTTGCTGTTGCACTGGGGATTTATCTGCCTTTGAAACTCTCGGCCGCCATTTTCTTGGGTGGAGTCATTTCGAGTATCGTAAAGAGGCAGACAGAACAGCGCCATGACCAGTCACAACGAGGTATCCTTTTTGCTGCCGGCTTGATTACGGGAGAAGCCTTGATGGGGATTCTATTGGCGATTCCCATTGCCCTTACGGCAGTGTGGCCGGGTTTGGGTGCCGACCCATTTGTGATGTTTACCTCTCCACCCTTCGGTGGCTGGCCGGGCTTGGGGATGATGATTGTGGTCGGCGCACTGCTGTATCGGGTCGCGATCGTTTCTCGTAGACCTGCGGAGCCCTCTGTGACCAACTCCTCTCCGTAACCATGATGAGCCGCTGAACAACTGTGATGAATGGAACACCTGATGAAAGAGAATGTCTTACCGCGAGCTATGAGCTTGATGGACCTGCATCCACGGCTCAGAAGATGGCCGAGCGTATTTGTTTCGACCAGACCATTGAAGCAGAAGAGGGTTTACTCCCATCCTCCCTCCAATCAGAGATCGTGGGGCACATTGAGAACCTACAACCGACCTCTGGAGGGCGGTACGAGGCCACCATTCGATTTCGAGGCGATCTTCTCAGTGGTGACTGTACGGATCTGCTGAATGTTCTATGTGGGACGAGCAGCCTTCGTGGAAACATCAAATTGACGTCCTTTACGATGACGGCGGGGCTGCTTTCGGCTTGGCGGGGCCCGCAGTTTGGAATTGAAAGGATCCGGCAGATGCTCGCAGTTCCTACCCGTCCGCTTTTGTGCGGCGTTCTAAAACCGCTGGGTCGCACCGCACGGGAACTCGCTGAGTTGGCTGCTCAGTTTGTCGAAGGTGAGGTGGATCTGATCAAAGACGATCAGAACTTAGTCGATCAACAGTGGTGTCCGTTCGAGGAGCGAGTCTCCCGTTGTGCGGATGCCATCGCTGAAACGAGTCGACGGCGAGGTCGGCCCTGCCTCTATTTCGCACATGTGAGTGGCGCACGGGAGTCTATGATCAAGCGAGCGACCCGGGCCAGGGCGCTCGGTGCCACTGGTCTCTTGATTGCGCCAGGCCTGACGGGGTTTGATCCCCTGCGGTCGCTCAGCTCAGATGAGGGGCTGGACCTGCCGATCATGAGCCATCCAACATTTCTAGGGGCGTTGGTCGATTCTGAGAAGGGCGGGCTTGCACCGGCTGTTGTCTATGGACTGTTACCTCGGTTAAGCGGCGCTGACCTCACCCTTTATCCAGCATTCGGTTCGGGCTACCGCATGTCGCAACAAGACTGTCTCTCCGTGGTAGAGGAGTGTGTGAAGTCGTTGGGGACTCTCAAACCAACGATGCCGGCTGTTGGTGGACGAATCGGACCAGAACGATTGTCGGAGCTGAAGAGGGTACTAGGTCGTGAGCTGGTTGTTATTGTCGGAAGTCGTCTTCAGAAAGACCCAGCTGGAATTCCAGCGGCGTTGAGGACGTTTCACCGTACGATGTGCGAAAGGGATGCGCGGTCTGGGTGAAGCTCCCCCTGTCAAGCCATCTGAATTTCTTACCCAAGGCTGATTCGTTGCGTCATGACAAGATCTTACCGGCCGACGGCGACGTGGCGCCGCTGTTCAGGCGGTCCTGCTTCACCTTGGCGCTGAACGTCCACCCGCGCCAGGGCGTCACGCCCCGGGGCTGGGGGATCTTGGGCGCTGTGGCGCGGGGCTGACGAGTCACCCGATTGGCGAACGTCCACACCTGTTCGAGCTGCGCATCGATCCGAACGGACAACGCAAAGGGATCGGTCCGGGCCACGAGCCGTTGGAGGGCGGCTACTTTGGCCACATCACCTGCGGTGCTCGCCAGCACGCGTGCCCACGGGGTCTGGGGCCGATCATACTGGCGGCGGACGCGCGAACCGTGTCGGACTTTGCGCACCAACTTCATCGACGGCTGAAACAGATTCTGAAAGAGCCGGAGTTCCGCGTAGAGCGCGTTGAGGGCGGCCAAGGCCTCGGCACTGTCGTACCGCTCCCAGCCCACCAACTTACGCACATGCGTCCAGTTCTTCTGCTCGATGTGGGCATTATCATCCTTCTTAGAGGGGCGAGAACGCGTGAACTGAATCGGCGGCTGCGCGTCCTGGCAGAAGGCCCACAGCTGATCATTGATGAATTCGCTGCCGTTGTCGGAATCAATCCCGCGCAGCGGAAACGGCAGGCGGTCGGCCATCGCACGCAGGGCCGCCACAATGCCGTGGCGGCCTTTGCCCACGACCGCCTGACGCTCCACCCAGCCCGTCTCAATGTCGACAGCATCCAGCGTATAAAGAAACTCGCCCCGCGCCGAGGCGCCGGAGTGCGACACCAGATCAATCTCCAGATAGCCGGGCGTGGTGACATCCCACTGATCGGTCTTGATCGGAATCTGATGCTTGAGCAACGACCCCGGTCGTGTCGTCCCGTACAGCGTGCGCTTGAGGCCCGCCTTACGCGGCTGCAGGCGCCGTTCCAGCTGGCGCGGACTGATCGCCAGCAGTTGCCGCTCCTGCGCCGGGGTCAAGGACACGCGCCGGCGCAGCCAAGGCAGCCATTGCGGCAAGGCCGCTTTCAGGCGCACCGCGCACAAATAGCCGGATGCGGCCCACAGTTGGGCGAGCACCGCAATGACGGCCTCCGAATAGACCGGTAGCCGGGAGGGCCGCCGCCGCGGTCGGGGTCGGGGGAATGGCCGGTTGAGTAGCCCAATGGCGTACTTGCGATGATAGCCACAGACGCGCACGAACTCGTTCAAGATCATCTGCTTTTCCGCCCGGCCACTCTGCCGATAGCGTCCATAAATCGACTCCAGATACTCTCGCTTCGATTGTTGCGCCATCCGTTTCCTCTCCATGAAGCCCTCCATGGCGCCGCATGATGCGGCCCGGAGGGTAAGAAAAATAGATGTCGCAACGAAGACCTCCCGGGTAAGATTTTAGATGACTCAATACGAGGTATTTACCAAGCCCACCGGAACGCCGTATACTGCGCGATCTCATAAAGGGTTGATGAGCAGTGTCTTCTGGGGTAAGCACGCTTGGTATACTTCTAAGGAACTCAATTAGGTTTTATCCGGCGACACCATAACGAAAAAACGGTGAACAGTCGCCAGGGCAACCAAAGGTCGGTTTGGAGGGGTGACGGAGCGGCCGAACGTGCCGGTCTTGAAAATCCCGAAGCCTCAGTATCTGAACTCCGCGAAAAGCTTCGAAATCCCTTGTCAGCACTGACGATTCCCCCGCTCGCCCATGTACCGTCTTCTACCGTCGTTTACCGTCTATTACCGTGGTTTACCGCTTCGCTGTCCCCCCGAATTTCCCCTCGTCTCTTAAATTAGTTCTCATCGTTCCCGGAGTAGTTCGGTATACTTTTCAATTGAACATGTTCTTGGTAGGCTGAGTGTCCACCCTCGCACCAAAGGAATCGCGATGGGAGATACGTGGTCCCTGAATCAAGAGGAAGAAGATCTACATCGCCAAGCGCTGTTTCGAAAGGCGAGAAAGGGCGACAAGCATGCCGCGCAGGAGTTACAGAAAACCTATGGCGTGCGACTTTGGTCGGAAAAAGAACGGGCGAAGTTGGTCTATGACACTCCAAAACGCGGGAAACGGAAGGCTCGAAAAGCGTGAGCTGCGAACGTGCGAACCACTCATAAACACTGGCACGAATAGCTCACCTCGTACGGCAGGCTCACTACCGTCCTTTGCCATCTTTCCCCATGATTTTTCCCTTTCTATTTCTCTCTGAGCTTCCTACCGCCTCAAACACGATAGGTCAGCTACAGTTAAGGCCTAGCGGTTTGTAAGAAAGACTATGGGGACTAAAAAGAACAAGCATCACTTTGTCTCTCGTTTCTACCTAGAAGGGTTCGTGGACCCAGATAATTCCCCGTATCTCTGGCTTTACGACAAGGACAGGCGCTCTATTTCGAAAGCTAGTTCTAGAGATGCAGGTTGTCGTACTCTGTTTTACGCATTTCCCAAACAAGATGGGACAACCGATACCAATACTCTAGAAGATTTGCTTCAGGAATATGAAAGCCACGTGGCCCCGATCTTTCTAAAGATCGAGTCTCACGGTCAACTGACGAATGAGGAACGGAGTGCCTTGTCAGCCTTCCTGGGTCTCACATTAGCAAGAGTCCCAAATTTTCGTTCAATGATAGAAATGAATCATGCGCGCATTCTCAAGGAAGTCGGAGTGCGCATGGCTCAAGCAGGCGGTTTCGAGAAAGTCAAAGAGAGGCTAGCTGAAGCTGGTGAGCCCATTAATGAAGAATTGCATGCCAAAATGGTCGGGATGATGAAGGATGGCAAGTTTAATGTTGAAGTGTTTCCTCATGCCAGCATTGAACATTTTCTAAAACTTGCCATGGATATGGCTCCCCTGTTTCATCAAATGAATTGGACGTTCTTGGTAGCGAAGGGTAGATACTCGTTTGTTACAAGTGATAACCCGCTGGCTTACGCCGATCCAATGCACGACCCAAAATCGCCGTATGGTGTTGGCCTAGGGCACTCGAACGTCGAAGTTACCTTTCCAATAACACAGAAACTGGCACTTTTTGCGGGGTGGAAGGAATCTGGTTCACTGTATCAGAAAGTAACAGATGCAACGGTCCAGACAGTCAATAGAAGAACCATCAAGAATGCTCAGAGGTTTATTTATGCACCTTTTTATGACGAAGGATTTTCTCGGTCAGTTTGGCGGACATCCGGGGAGTTCCCTCACACCGATCTTTCGACAATTCCCACCGATAAGAGCACATATTTCGTTTTTAAAGGAATGGCCTTGACGGACGAAACCAATCTACGGCAACTGATAGTTCGATCCGCGCGCCGTTGAGTGTGAAATTGCATACTCGGTGCCTCTTTTGACACCACCGCCTTGTACCAATCCCATCGATAATTGCCTATCTTGATTTCTGATGGCGTTATCAACCATCCTCTTACAAGTTCAAAGACAGGTACTACTATGGGGGTCTGCCAGTGCAAAACTTTCTGTCTACGCTTGTCCAGCTCAGTGGAACACTCCTAAGCATTTTCCTTGGAGCCGTCATTGCCTATTACGTTTTTCTCCAAGATCGTTCAGCGCAGCTTCGAGAAACAATTGAGCAAGTCAGATTGGATATTTCTGAGAATCTGATTTTACTGCGTACGAAATGGCCGTGGAATCTAACGACGTACCTACCGCTGGAGTTCAAAGACGCATACCGTTCGAAGTATCCGGACAAAACACAATCTGAATTTTTCAGTGCAGCCGTAGGCGATGTAATCTTTCGGAATTCTAAATTGGAAGAGGCACTTTCAGAAGTCCGCAACAAAGATCCCTTCAAGGAGCACCGTTACGGAAGGGTCTATTTTTGGATCTTAAATGAAGGAGTTGAAGCTATCACGGTTGGGACAACAGACGCTAGACCAAAACCTGACGAGGTTTTCCCCTCAAAGCCGCAAGGTCCAGGATTTGATGAATGGCGAGCAATGTTCAAAAAGCTGGCAGGGTCCATCCAAATTCTTTCAGGTTTTCAATCAGATTTCCATCAGGACTTTAAACAGTTCGCCAATGAGTTGCCACAAGAATACAGAAATATGAGATTGTTTGAAATTTACGAGCGGGGAGTCCAACTATTTTTCAACGAAGTAGGAACGGTGAAGACAAAGTTAAATGAAATGGAGAAGCAAGAAGCAATTGTGAAGGCCTACTCCTTTTCAGGAAGAGTTCACCTAACGTCGCTCCTCATCCTTACCTGTATTGCCGTTCTGCTAGGCATTCTTGCCCCGCTCATACTTTTAGCTTTATCGAAAGATCCAACACCGACGCTGGCGATCGTTCTCCTCACTTCGTCTCTGTCAGCCACGGGTGGAGCATTTTTTCAATTCACGTGGGACGTATCGCGCTCATTAGAATTTGACGAACAAGCGTATGTTAACGCCAGGTGGTATGTGTTCCTCAATAAGGAAATTGAACGACAAAGAAAGAATTTTGATAATGGAGGAATGGTAGATACTGATTATTTTATCGACGCGCGTAACTCAAGTGATAAAAAACGCTTCCCGGATTCGCTTGTGCAGAGTCTTGAGAATTTTATCAATCAGGCTAACAACTATAATGACAGGGCGCAAAACTTTAACGCCTTGTTTCTTCAGACGCTCAAAGAGGACACAAATATAGGTCCAGCTGTTGCTGGTTACAGGAGCCTGAAAGGTGGTCCTTTTCTTTATCCCTTTTTCTGCCTTCTCGATGATGAGAAATGGCAGTCACACTTGGACCAATATGTGCGGAATGTTAGTGAGGACATAGGTGTAGAAGTGCCGATGTCCAGATGGATGCATGTGGCGTTTCAAATTCCAGTTAGTAAATTTACTGCTGATATTGGAAGACTTTCAAAATCATTGAATAATGTACGGGATGTAGTCCGAGGCACCGATACAGCCCAGCAATTTTTGCAAGTTAAGGCTGCATTGCATTCATCGGTGAGTGAATTGGCGGAATCTCTCAAGAGAGCAGCAAAATGATACGGAACCTTCTCGGGAAAGTTTTGACTTTCAACCAAGAAATGGCCCCGTAACACCACTTCATAATGGTATAACGCCGGTATCTACCAAAATGGCAAAGCTTTTGAATCGCTTTTGGCGAGAAATATAGCAGTGGAACTCGCTCTTACAATCATAGGATTGATTATTTCAAGCATCGCTGGCTGGTTCACGGTTCTCCCATATATTGAAAAAACTAGGAGGAATTTCGAATCAATCCAACCTAAGGTTGTGATCGGAGTCAATTACGTTATTTGCAGCGGTGCTCAATACACAGCAATTCTAAAACTTCATAATATTGGAAAGACCGCAGCTTACAAAGTTAAAGTCGCAATGGACCACCACCTAGAAGAACAAATCGTCTCAGTAATCCATCCTCTACATCCAGGATTCAACGAGTATGAGGTTGGCTTTGAGTTTGGCCAGAGTTCTCCACTAAGGAAAGCTTTATTTGCTGAGGCGTTCTTGAGAATTACATATGATGATCTATGGAATTACCGGCATGAGATAACTTACCTGATTGGCCAAAGTAGGCGGAGTGATGGTCTATTTGATCCCCAGATTCATACAGAAAAGCCAACACTGAAGCGTCCTAAGGTTTCTTTCTTGAAGATGCAAAAGTATCTAAAGGAAACCACAATCAATACCTAGAGTATCACTGAACTATGCCAAATACGGGCAAGTGAGTGTTCTAGCTAGGCAATAGTCTCCCCACCTAGGTGAATGGCCTAAATAGATTTTAGGCATCGACAAGAGTAGAATTCCGCCCGTCGGTCGTGGGAGCACAGCGCCCGATAGGTGAGGATGACTCGCCTTCTTCGTGTGAACCAAGCCGAGCCTTGCACCGGCAGACGCTTCGTGTCCGGGGGAGTTGTCGGTCATACAGACCGCCCCCAGTCGCAGAAGACTTCAACACTAATTTATTAGATCCGCTCGGATTTAATTTTGGTGTTGGAGGTCTATGTGCCGAAGCGTTCTTCTCTCGTCTCCCGTCATCGCCAATCCATTCGTCCCTCGACGAGGTTTAAGCGGCTTCCGGTCTGGGTTAGTAAGGCCGACATCGTCGCCTACTTCAAGCTTAGTCCGACCGACGCCCAAGCCCTCTTCGATAGCGCGTCTCGTCGGTGCCTCATCGATGGCATCGAGAAAATCTCTAAATACCAGCTTCAAGCCCCACCCTACCCCGACCTCATCAAGGTGATGCAGCGCCATCCGTCCCGTCCGTCGATTCGGCGGGTGTTCCGAGCCGCGATAGAAAAGATCCTCCGCGATCCGACGCACCCCCAATACGCCGCGTTCCAGAAAGAGTTTGAAAAATACCAGGGAGGACGCCAATGAAACGCCGCTCCTCTCCTGTCAACGGTGTGTTGCTGGATGTCAAAGCGGCGGCGACCTATTTGGGCGGGTCGGAGCGATGGCTACGACGGCTCCTGGAACGCGGCGTTGTGCCCCATAAGAGGATAGGCCGGAACGTCTATTTCAAACGGAGTGAGCTAGAAGAATTTGTTGATGACCTGTCCGGGATCAGTCCACGACGGGCCCGGTTCAATGCGAAAAAGAAAACAGCCGCGGCAGGACGTGACCCCGACGCGGCATAGAAAGGAACAACGACGATGGAAACCTTACGCCAATCTCCTCGAAAAAGCGACCTTACGCCATTAGTCACTCTGCGCGGTCGAGTCGTTCGGGTGGACCTCATCTTGCCGGTTGACGTCAACCGAATGCCGCGATGGTTAGAGATCCTGCTAGCTCCCCATAAGGAACGCTTTGCGCAAGAGTGGTGCCCCGATTATTGGGCCGCTCTGCGACGGCTGTCCTTCCTTGATTGGCGTAACCGGTGGGGCAGCGTCGCGGCACAGGAGTGGTTTGTCTCGGAGCCGATTCCCTTTGAGGAGCAGCGATCGGTGGCCAATCTGGCAAAGCGGTTGAACATCGACATGGCGATGTCGGCCGATTTACGTCACGTCCTCGCGCCGAAAGGGACATGGCGACGATGACAAATAATGACGAACTGCTCTTCATGGCACGGGAGTACGCGGCCAAGGGCTGGCACATGATTGTCCTCTGGGGGGTCAACGACGACCTCAGTTGCGCCTGCGGCAACTCCAGTTGTAGTGACGTGGGGAAACACCCGGTTGGGGGGCGTGGCGTCAAGGATGCGACCACGGATCTAGCCAAGCTAGAGCAGTGGTTCTTGACCGATCCTGCCGCTGAGACGAACCCACTGCGCCGGGCGCGCAATATCGGGATTGTGGCTGGGGAGATTTCCAATCTCACCATCCTCGACATCGACATGGGCCCTGGGAAGATGGGCGCCCAGACCTGGGTCGAGCTGATCCGTGAGCACGGGGAACCGCAAACCCTCCGCGCCATCACCGGCAGCGGCGGCATGCACCTCTTCTTCATTTACAACTCGGCCTTGAAGACGTCCAGTAACACGCTGGGCAAGCACGTGGATTGCCGCAATGACAATGGGTACGTGGTCGCCCCACCCAGCCGGCATCAGTCGGGCAATCTGTATCGATGGGATAATTGGGGGAATGGCCTGGGTGCGTTGCCAGGACATTTAAGCCGAAGGAAGGAGACGCGGGGCCGCCCACGCAAGGACGATCTCTTTCGCGGGAAGTATACGATTGAACAGGTTCGAGGCATGCTCGAAGTTGTTCCTGCAGATGACCGCGATCTCTGGCGTTCTGTGGGGATCATCCTTGGGCGCGAGTTCAAACGCGCGGATGAAGCGTGGCAGTTGTACAACGACTGGGCCGCCAAGTGGGGCGGCACGAAGGGGCGTGGGCACGACGCCAACATGCACGCGTGTTTTTATACGAAGTCACAGGAAAGCTCGGATGCCGAGCTTTCATTGGGTACGATTATCAAAGCCGCGATGGAACATGGGTGGGTGCCAAGGAAGGGGGAAGGGTCACTTTCAGACTTTGTCTACGATCATGAGAGCAACGGCTATATCTATCGTCCGAGTGGCGCGATTTGGGTGGGGGCGTCTGTCGATGCCGCGTGTGGGCCGGTCAATGTTGAAGGGAAATTGGTCAAGGCCAGCCTCTGGATTCAAGAGCACGCCCGTATTACGACGACAACCTCTACCCCTGCGATTAAAGGCGACATCCTGAAGGGCTATGACTGCCGTGAGGGCGTGCTGTTTGAGAGCCCCAGTGGCGCCGTTTACAACAAGTATCGTCCGCCGACGATTGAACCAGGGGATGCGTCGTTAGCTGGGCCCTTTGAAGCCCACATCCGACGGTTGATGCCGCGCGAGGGGGATGCCGATCAGTTCATGAATTATTTCGCGCACCGGGCGCAGACGCCCGAAGAAAAGCCTCGGTTTGCGCTCTTGATTATTGGGGACCAAGGGGTGGGCAAAGACACGGCGATTGATTTCTGTTGTCCCGCGCTCGGTGAGTGGAATGTGGCGAGTATTGCGCCAAGCGCCGTGGAGGGGGGATTCAATGAATATGCGGCAAAGACGTTGGTCCGCATTAATGAGGCCGCCGATTTGCGCGAGATGTCGCGATGGGCGTTCAACGAGCGGATCAAGGTGTTGATTGCAGGGAATCCCGATGGGTGTGAGATCAACCCGAAATATGGCCGCAAGTACACCGTGACGATGCACTGCGGCGTGACGATTACTTCCAACCATCTCACGGGTTCGGTTCATATTCCGATGGATGACAGACGGTACGATGTCATTCAGTGCGCAACCTTAGAGGAGATGGGACTTGGTCAGGAAGAAGAACGCCGAGACTACTTCACCACCCTGTACGAGTGGTACGGGAAGAAAGATGGCAACCGGCACATCGTGGCCTTTTTGCGCGAGCGCAATTTGTCGGGCTTCTCAGCGGCCCTGGGTCAGCGGAAGACGGCGGCCCATACGGAGATTGTCCAACACGGCATGAGTGGGGACGATTGGCTGCGGGATATCTTAGACGGGTTGGGATATCCGCCGTGTGTGCGGGCGGATTGGATTCTCGATCGTGCCGTGGGGATGAAAGAGCTGAAAGCGGATGTGCGAGCACGGATGAACCACGCCCTCCGTCGAATGGGCTATGACGTGTTCCCAAATCCCCACTACAAAGACGGACGCTGGAAGGTGAACGGGGTCCTCTGCAAGGTCTACAAACGTCGGGATTATAGGCCGACCCCGGAGCCGGATTGGCAAAAGGAGCTTGAAATGTCCCCTGACGAGGAAAAGTAGTTCTATGAGTTCTAGCTTTTCTGAACTTTTATTAAAGAATAATAAGCACGGCTCCGTTGTCCGAGTTCTAGCTTTTCTAGCTATTAGGAACTTCTTATCAAAATAAAAATAAGTAGAGAGTAAGAGAGAGAGGTATTTTTATTATCTATAGAAGTCCTAAAGAGCTAGAAAAGCTAGAACTGGGGTGCTTATTCGGTTCGGGAACGAGTCGAGAGACGGTGCCGGGACGGCCCCTAGACACGTCTAGGACGGGCGCGAGGCGAGTATCCCGAGGGCTAGAAGAGGGTCTCTAAAACATAACCGGTTTCAATAACCGGAATGGATTCGTCTAACCTGCTGAAAAATTACGTATATTTCACTAGCCAACTTGAGGCGCGGGGATATTCGAGGGGAATAAGTCCCGAAAAGGTAGGAAATCGATGCCGAAAGGAAAGGGAACAAAACCCAGACAGGTAGCCAAACGCTTTCGCCCCTCGTTCCTGAGCGACCTCGACGGGCGGTATCCGGTCGTCCGAGGACTGAAGCAGCGATTCGCGTGCTACCTCTCCGATTTGGGCGGGGCGGCAAGCCTTAGCACGATGGAGCAAACCATCGTCAAGCGCATCGTCCATCTTGAACACCTCGTGGAGCAGAAAGAATCCGCGCTCATCGCCGGAGCCGGAACGAACATCAACGAGTATCTTGCGAGCATCAACACACTATCCGGCCTCTTGTCGAGGATCGGCCTGAAGCGCCGTGCGAAAATGCTCAGCCTCAAAGACTACCTCAGCAGTTCCAAACCGGAGCCTGTAGCGGCTCCCTCACCGGGTCCATCGGGGCCACAAACATTTCATAGGGAGGATACCAATGGGAACGAGTGTCACGACGATCATCAACGGACTGAACGGCGAACTGGCCCGACCAGTGAAATCACACTCCACACGGAGACGTTGAAGGAAAAGAATGAAGCCAACCTGCGCGTCCAGACACCCCTGGAGCGGCACGTTGCCGAGGAGAAAAAGCTTGCCGCCAATGAGTCCCTGAGCCATCAGGGCAAGGCCCAGGCCATCAAGACCTTCGCCACCAATCAAACCGTGCCCGCCCTGAAATGGATGCGGACAGAGATTGAACGGCGTCAGGCGAAGGACCAACGCTACCGTGATCAGTTTTACTCGATTGACTCCGGCTTGAAAGACCCGACAGAACGCCTCCTGACCTTCACCTATCTGTGGAACAAGTTTGACGGGCTCGATCCCAGCGCACGCGTGAAGCGGTTTTGCCAAGCCGCAGAGGCAAACGAAATCAAGATCATGGCGGCCATGCTCGACCACCCACTCGGGCCGATGGTCGAGGACGAAGTCAAAGAGCGAGCGTTGACGGAGCGGGCCAAGCGACTGACCCCAAGCGAGTTCGACAATTTTGAGCAGAACCAGCTCTTGCTGGAATTCCTCGTCATGGTCCGGGAGTGGGTCGCCCGCTGGCTGTTTAACGAAATCCATGTGGAGATTCCCGTGCTCCGCACGAACTTCGGTGACGACATCGCCGAGATGTTCGAGCAGCAAACAACCGGCATTCCCGCATAACGTCGCGGTGCGCACCCCGACCAGGCGGGGCTTTCCGGGGGAAGGTCCCGCCGCTTCTACACGAAAGGAGATACCCTATGCGCGTTTCTCGTAAGCAACCTCCCGGATTAACATGACCATTCTAGACGCCATCCATGATCCGCAGTTGTTCCGCCCGCTGTTCAAAGACATCGACACCTGGAAAACATGGTTTGTCGTGCTCAAGGCCCTCTTCGCCTTGCCGATGACGGAGGACGACCGGCTCCTCTTCCATCAACTCACAGGTCGTACCACCCCACCCCGGGAACAGGTTCAAGAAGGATGGTTCATCAAAGGCCGACGCGCGGGCGGGTCCTTTATCGTGGCTTTGATTGCCGTCTTTCTCGCCTGCTTCCAGAACTACAAACCACATCTCGCCCTTGGGGAACGCGGCATCATTATGATTATCGCGGCGGATCGCAAGCAGAGTCGCGTGATCATGCGGTACCTCAGTGCCATGCTCCAATCCGTGCCAATGCTCGCCGCGATGATCGTCCGTCAGGACGCCGAAAGCATCGAATTGGACAATAGCATTGTCATCGAAATCACGACGGCGAATTATCGCACCATCCGAGGCTACACAGTGGTCGCTGCCCTGTGCGACGAAATCGCCTTCTGGCGTTCGGAAGAATCCACAAATCCTGCCGAGGAAATTCTGGCTGCGCTGCGTCCAGCCATGGCCACAATCCCCGGTGCCCTTCTGCTCGGACTCAGCAGCCCCTACAAACGCAGCGGTCCCCTATACAACGCCTACAAGCGCCATTATGGGCACGGGGAATCCCCCGTGCTCGTGATTCAAGCCGCCACCCGCACGATGAATCCCACCGTGCCGCAGCGTGTCATTGACGACGCCATGGAACGGGATCCCGCAGCAGCCAGCGCGGAATACCTGGCGCAGTTCCGGTCCGATGTCGGGAGCTTTCTGGATGCGGAGCTCATCGAACGGGCCATCGAGCGAGGACGCCGGGAACGCCCACCACAAGACCGCTTCCGCTATGTCGCCTTCACGGATCCCTCAGGCGGTAGCCACGACAGCTTCACGCTGGCTATTGCCCATGCAGAAGGGGACCGGTATGTACTCGATGTCTGTCGAGCAGTCAAACCACCGTTTGATCCAAGCTGTGTCGTGAAGGAATATGCGGCCCTGCTCAAAACCTATCGGCTCTATGAAGTGACGGGAGACCATTATAGTGGCGAGTGGGTCCGTGAATCGTTTTCAAAGTGCGGCATCACCTACCGACACTCCGATCTGACGAAATCAGAACTCTACCTTGAAAGCCTTCCACTATTTTCCCAAGGGGGCATTAATCTCCTCGACATTCAAGCCCTCACCGTTGAGCTGATACAACTCGAACGCCGTACCGGTCGAAATGGCCGAGACACCGTGGACCATCCGCCAGGAACGGGAGCGAGAGATGATCTCGCAAACAGTTGTTGCGGTGCTCTCACCCTCCTTTCACAAAGCGAACGCCGCACCGGGTATATGGTGAATTTCGTCACGGGCCGCATTCTCACCGACCGTGAACTTTGGCGACGTGGCTTGCTCCCTTGACACCCTCTTTTGATCCTTGCTAGATCGAGAGGGTGACAACGATAGGTCGCAAAATGATCCCCTATAGCAACGCGGCTCTGGAAGCAATGTTTGCCCATGTCGCGGACATCATGCTGGAACACGGCCTGGTCGACCCTCAGGATGATGCAGAAACCTTCGCCGCCGACATTATGACTCTGCTGCACTCGCAAGGGCATGTGAATGACCTTGGAGACGTGATCTTAGGCCGATTTCTTCTGCTTCCGTCCCAGATCCCAAAGATTTCGTTATTGCTCGTATCCCCGTTGCCAATAGATCCGTATGATGAGGACCTTCGCCGGAAACCCTCACCTATTCAATTCAGTCGGACGGCGAGCGGCCAAATCCTGCTCCCCAGTCGAATGCTGCTGACAATCATTGAGGAGTTGGCAAGTAATCCCGTCGCACCTGAAGACTTGCGGCTTCTCTGCTTGAACGTCTCTCGCCGTGCGCTCCCGTTCCCCGATATCGCCCTGCCTTCCGATGTAGAGACCATCGCCCTCCCAACCGAACAGCACGACATTGTCGAAGCCTTAGTGCCGGGGTGCATGCTCACCGTGAATCTTGAAATGAAGACTTGACCGGTCCTGAGCACGATGTCATAAGTGACGGGTAAGTCGAGCCTCCGTGGTGCGGGACTCGGATGGCTACTATAAGCAGAAAAACCGCACGCGTCGGAAACGTGAAACTACACGCGCCCGACCGGTTGGGATCTTCCTTGATCCCAATGTATACGAAGCCAGCCACGTTGGCTTCAGCTCCTTGGGAGTTGTCGGTCACATAGACGGCCCCCAACACTAATTTATTAGATCCGCTTCAATTCGCACGGGTTTAATTTTTTGGTGTTGAGGTCTGTGTGGCGAAGTCCAGCTCTCTCAATTTTTCTCGTCATATCGCGAGGCCCAGAATTCGTCAGGGGACGAGTGCTGGGCTTTTTTGTGCCCTAAACCTTAAAGGAGGTTTCCGTCATGGTTCCCAAATCAACCAGTAACGTCTGCAACGATTGTGATGCTGCTCTCTGCCCAACATGCTCACTCTGCGTCGAGTGCAGCTTAGGGCACAACGACGGCTATGGTGGCGAATTGTACGCCGTGATCGACAGGCTCGACTGTGTCATGGACACGCACAATTGTAATCCCTCGCCTCACCACTCCGCCGTTACCGCGCTATTAGAACAAGCGGATTCCACGTTGAGGACAGTCGTGCGCATCATGGGTCATTAGCTCAATTTTGGAGGTGTATGGTGAAACAAAATCAGATCAGAACTCGCCTCGACTCTCATTCATTACTTCTCAGGGCACTCGTCGAGGCGCTCATTAACGCGGGTGTAATCAACGAACAGCGCCTTCATGAGATGGTGGTACGCCGAGGTCTCACTTGGCGCATCAAGGGTCTCCGCGATCTTCTTAAAATGCTGAAACCGCACTAGAACAGCATTCCGACTGCCTAGTATCCTTCGCTAGCGATAGAGTATACTTGCCTAGTCAATATACCCTAACCGCTAGCGCAAGGAGAACGGCGATGAGACGAAAGAAGATTGTGATTCCCCTCCCCCTTGACCTCAAAAAGCAACTCGACGCCAAGCGCAAGGAGGGTTACACCCTCGTGGGCTACGTGACGAAGGTCCTACGCAAGGCGCTGGGCGGGAGGGCGGCGTGACACCCGACCTCACCGATTACTATTCAACAGTTGGCTATTTGCGAGGACAAGGTTTCCCCGAGGCACAAGCGTACCATCGGGCAGAGGAAGTTATGGAGGCTGTGACGACGACATTTAACGTGACCATTCTGCGACGGAGTGCGTTGACGATTTCGTTCCAAACCGACTCCTACAACGACGCGGTCAAGAAATCGGCTGACACCATTACGATGTGGCGTCACGAGTACGACCCCATTCAGCGGATCTTCGTGAGCGAACTCGGGAAGGCTTTGCTGGAATATCGACCCGAAGAAATTCTGGCGTTGGCGACCACGAGGTGACCTCATGGCCGACGGCATTTATCAACGGAATAATTCCTGGTATTGGGAATCCTGGATTGATGGCCAACGCTTCCGACGACTCATCGGCAGGAACATTCCTCGTAAGGTTGCACGAGAGATCGCCGTTAAGCTTCGCTCCGAGATTGTCGCGGGTAATTACGGATTTGGGAAAAAAGTCAAAAGCATCACGTTCGATGAGGCAGTAGAGCAGTTCCTGGCTTGGGCAATCGCAAATAAAAAGCCCCAGACAGTTCGCTCTTATAAAGAGGCCTTTCGACAGTTAGCCCTCTCATTCAGTGGCAAGACGTTGAATGAGATTACCTCGTTTGCCATCGAGGTATATCGCCAACGCCGGATCAAGGCCGGAGTCCGCGTCAGGGTGAATAGAGAGCTGGCCGTTTTCAAGAATTTATTCAATCGATGCCGCGAATGGGGCTTGTTCTCGGGAGAGAATCCTGTGATAGCCGTCAAACTAACGAAGGAACCGAAACAGCGCCTTCGATTCCTCGAACCGGAGGAGGAGGCTCGTCTCTTATCGAAGTGCGACGAAACGCTACGGACGATGGTCCTGGTCGGGATCTATTGCGGCGTGCGACTCAAAAGCGAGGGATTGACGTTGCGTTGGCAGGATATCGACTTTATGCGGGGCACTTTGACGGTACAGGCAGCGTGGGCCAAAACCGGGAAGACGCGAACAATCCCTATGAACTCACTCGTGCGCGAGGCGTTGGGACGGCTCCCAAAGAAAAGCGAATGGGTGTTTACCAAACCCAACGGAAAACCGTATACTGCTGTCCGGGGTTTTGACAAAGCGCGGAAGGCGGCGGGACTCATCGACATGGTCCCGAATACGGAAAAGTTTGCCGTCACGGTCCATACCTTACGGCATACCTTTGCGACGCGCCTAATCGAGAACGGGGTCGATTTACGAACGGTGCAGGAACTCGGCGGGTGGTCGAATTTGAAGATGCTCGAACGGTATGGGCACGTCTCTGATGAGAGAAAGAAAGCGGCTGTGGAACGGCTTGTCCCCCCGAATTTCCCCCCGCTGGGAAGGTCAAATCTCGTAACCGCTTGAAAAGAAAGGTCGGAGGGGTGACGGAGCGGCCGAACGTGCCGGTCTTGAAAACAGATTTAGACCCTCAAGAACCTCCGAAAACCGCATAAACAGCGGCTTCTGATTGGACAGGATGGGTCATCTGTGGCTCATCCTGTGTTCATTTCCGCGCCCCAAGTGGACCCCGCTAACGACGTACATTCTTACCTGCTGATCCTACCTTCCCTACCTCTCTTCCTCTAACACCGATACCGCTCTCTCACAACCGGCACACCCCCCCACCGGCATTGGCAATCGGTCCCATTTGGGGTTTGCCCCACCAGGACAAAAATGGCCATAGAACCGCTTACAAACGGGATTCCCCCAATTTAACCCACGAACGCGCTACAGACCAGGAGTCCATGCAGACCGGTAGGAGCGGAGAGTCCAGCCCATGTGTCTGTTCGGGCAGGTCCGCTAAGCCTGGAATACTAGTCCGAGTTTGAACTATTTAGCACTTCTTGAGCTGCCCCGTTAGCTCATCAATACATTTGTGATGCCCTGGAATGTGGCCATGCGAAAAGTGCGATTTTTTCTCCAGCTTGGACAAATCCAGATTTGTCGCCTTCGTTGCAAGGTACGCCCAGATTTCTGCAAGGTCGGCTTCCGCCGTGTCCGTGAGACGAAGGGTCAGAGTTTGGCTAATAATTTCCTCCCTCGCGCCATAATTTTTGTCGGATCAAAGTCGGTGACGCGCCCAGCGGCAAGATCCGCCACGAGACACGTCTCTTGACAGATCCACGAAAGCATGTGACATTATGTCACATGCGGCCGGGATCGTTACGGGAACTTCGAAAGACGCTGGGGATGACGCAGGAGACCCTCGCTCAGACGCTGCACTGCACCCGCCGATCGATCATCCGCTATGAAGATGGCACTGTTCCGATTCCCATGACGGTGGAATTAGCCCTCATGCAGCTCAGCTCCGCCCAGATTCCGCTGGCGGGAGTGGTTGCGGCTGGGGCGCCCATTGAACCGATTCCTCAGATGGAACGCGTCGAGGTGCCGAAAAGCATGGTCGGTCGTGGCGAGACCTTCGCCCTTCGTGTGAAAGGCACGTCCATGCAGAATGAGGGCATCTTTCCAGGTGACATTGTCGTGGTGCAGAAACACTCGTCTGCCAGCAATGGCCAGACCGTGATCGCCTTGGTGAATGGCGAGGCCACGATCAAGACGTACCTTCGCAAGGCCGGCACCATAGAACTCCATCCCGCCAATGACGCCATGCAGCCCATCATCATCAAGCCGTCGGACAGCTTCCAGATCGAAGGCATCGTCGTCGGCGTCATCCGTCATCTCCGAAAGTGAGGCCTCGGCTGTTGGCACCATGGACCGCCAGATTGTCTGCTTCGGGATTCCTGCCTTTGAAGTCGCCGTCGCGCGGGTGCATGATCCCAGCCTCTCGACGCGACCAGTCGCGATCGCGCCGTTAAACACGTCCCGTACCTTCCTTCGTGAAGTCTCATCCGAAGCCGAACAAGCCGGCATTGCGATCGGCATGTCCGTCCAGCAAGCGCGACGGCTCTGTCCCTCCCTGCGTGTCCTCTCCCCGAACCCTCCTCGCATCCGCACGGCGGAGGAATCGCTGCTTCAGGTCGTGAGACGCTATGCTCCCGTTTGGGAACCGGTTCAGGCTGGTTCCTTCGTGATGGACCTGACTGGGACGGGACGCCTCTTCGGACCGGCGTATGACATCGCGGCGAAGGTCCAGCACGAAGTGCTCTCACAATATCGGCTCGATGGAGTTGCCGGTGTGGGCAGTAACAAGCTCGTGGCCCAAACTGCGGCCACTCTAATCCAGCCCTCCGAATTGTACGATGTCCGCCCAGGGTCGGAACCGGTGTTCATGGCGCCGCTCTCAGTGCGCACCCTGCCGGGCCTACAGCGCCCCTGCATGCGACAAGTCCTGTCACGGCTCGATGACCTAAACCTCGACACACTCGGTGACGTGGCGGAGAGTCCCGTTGATGCCTTGGAACTAGCGCTGGGAGACTATGCCGGGCAGCTCTCTCGTTGGGCGCAAGGGATCGATTCCCTGCCGGTGTTGCCACCGGCGAGTCAGCCTCAGCTCGAAGAGACGGTCCTCCTCGATCCCGATGAAATCGATGATCCTGTGCTGACTGGCCGATTGCTCGACACGCTGCAACGGCTCTGCCGGACATTGCGGAGTCAGCGACGCGTCTGTGGCCGTCTGTCCCTCACGATCCGCTATAGCGATCACCTGGAGGTGACCAAACACGATCGCGTCACTCCCGAGACCTGCTGGGAATGTGATCTGTCCTCTGTGGTGCTGTCACTCTTTCAGAAGTGCATACGCCGGCGGATTCGACTTCGAGCCATGACCCTGAGCATGGCGGGTCTCACCGGCTATGCGGAGCAAGGTGCGCTGTTCGATGCTCGGCCACTTGATGAGCAGCGCAAGCAGGACCGAGCGAAGAAACTATCTGTCGCCCTGGACACTCTGCATGCCCGATTCGGTGAGCAAGCCATTCGGTATGGGAGGAGTTCTTGAGTGTCCTTCGTCCACCTGCATACTCATTCATCCTCTTCGCCGATGTGGGGTGTCCCAACGGTGGAGGCCCTCTGTCAGGCCGCTCAGTCACAAGGACAGGACTATCTCGCGCTCACCGACACCAATGGCCTTTATGGCGCGATCCGCTTTCTTGAAGTCGCGCGTGAGCATGGACTCAAACCCATTATAGGGGCAGAACTTGTTTCCGGTCAGCACCGTGCCGTGCTACTTGTAAAGAACCCCACCGGATACGCCAATCTCTGCCGGATTCTGTCGGCACGCCACTGTGATGCGTCCTTTGATTTCATCCACACGGTGACGCAGCATCGTAGGGGACTGGTGATCTTGTCTGATGATC
>JAHBWQ010000330.1 GCA_019636915.1 Nitrospira sp.
GATAGTGACGTGAAGTGGTTTACAAACTCTGACACCGGCACCATCATGCAGCTGTGAATGTCGGTCATAGTGAGGTTCAAGAAGCAAGGGAGGGGCATCATGTTTGTGGTCGTAGGGGCAACAGGCAATACGGGATCCGCTGTGGTGGAAACATTGCTCAATAAGAAGCAGCCGGTGCGGATTGTCGTTCGTTCCGCTGACAAGGGCGTAGCGTGGAAGGCGAAAGGTGCCGATGTTGCTGTGGCATCGCTGGACGATGTCTCGGCTCTTGCACAGGCCTTTGCTAGTGCGACGGGCGTCTATCTTATGGTGCCCCCGAACTATGGGGCGGCGGCGTGGTTATCAGATCAACAGGCTCGCATGGATCGAGCAGCCGAGGCGGTCAAGAAAAGCGAGGTCAGTCACGTAGTGTATCTCTCTTCCGTTGGAGGGCAGTTGGCGAGTGGGACAGGCCCTATCAGAGCGGTTCATTACGGTGAAGGAAAACTCGAAGGCGCTGCGAAGCATCTCACCATTCTGCGCCCTCCCTACTTTATGGAGAATTGGGCGCCGGTCATCGGGGCGGCAAAAGCCCAGGGGAGCTTACCGACGTTCATTGCTCCTCCGGTCAAGATTCCAATGATCTCGACCAAGGATATCGGTCGGATCGGGGCGGAACATCTGATGGCTGGTGGATCGGCCAAACAGATCGTGGAAATGGCAGGTCCGGAAGACTATAGCCCCAATCATGTGGCCGCTGCGCTGGGTCAGCTGCTGGGCAAGCCGGTCACGGCGCAACATGCACCCCTGAGCGCTGTGGTGCCGACATTTAAGTCGTTTGGGTTTTCCGATGAGGCGGCGAAACTGTTCGAAGAGATGTATACCTCGTTCTCGACCGGAGCAATCGGGTATGAGACGCCTGATAAGCTGGTGCGCGGGACGGTCACTCTCTCAGAAGCATTACGGGGGATGGTGTAGCCGTGCCGATTCGGAGTGACATATCCGCGGGTGCAGGAGAAACATTCATGAATAATGCGGAGCCAGGAGGACATCATGACGACCAGCACGCTGATTCCTAAAGAGGTGCTCGGAGTCTATCGACCGGGATCGGCCCATATGGTAGGAGACGGATTTCCTGTACGCAATCTGTTTCCCAGCAACGATCTGGACCAGGCCGTCGATCCGTTTCTCTTACTCGACTATGCAGGGCCACAGGCTTTTGAGCCGACCGACCAGCCATGCGGTGTCGGTGAACACCCGCATCGGGGATTTGAAACGGTCACGATCATGTACCAGGGATCTGTGGTCCATCGAGATTCTGCCGGCAATGCCGGGGTGATTGGCCCCGGCGATGTCCAATGGATGACGGCAGCCTCCGGGGTCGTGCACGAAGAGCTGCATGAAGCTGTTTGGGCGAAGAAAGGCGGGATGTTCCGGGCCATCCAACTTTGGGTGAACCTCCCGCGGTTCAAGAAAATGTCGCCGCCAGCCTATCAGACGATTTTGAACGCTGATATTCCGAATGTCCCGCTTGATGGTGGTGTGGGTCGCCTCCGCGTCATTGCCGGCGCATTCCAGGGGCACAAGGGGCCGGCCCGTACGGTTACACCGATTGAACTGTATGACTTGGCACTGGGAGCCGGCGGACGCGCGGAGTTGCCTCTGCCCAATGGGCACAATACCTCGGTCTTCGTGCTGCAAGGACTGGTGTCCGTAAATGGCGCCGGTGAAGCAGGAGAGGCGGAATTAATCGTGTGCAAACGGAACGGGTCATCGGTGGTCATCGAGGCTCGCGCAGACAGCCGGCTCTTGATCTTGAGCGGTCAGCCGATCGGAGAGCCGATTGCACGCTACGGTCCGTTTGTCATGAACACCAAACTTGAACTCGTCCAGGCGGTCGAGGATTACAAGGCGGGCAAGATGGGGCATCTACTATGAGAGCGTTGATCGTGCCGCGTGAAGCGTATCTCATTGGGAGATAACAGACATTATGGAAGCAGGGGAAAGATGAGCGGGGAGAGGTCGGTACTTGGGATCGACGTCTACTCAGATGTAATCTGTCCCTGGTGCTATGTGGGCAAGCGGCGGCTGGAGCGGGCGCTGAAACAAGTGGGAGACAAGGTGAACGCCGAAGTGACGTGGCGGCCGTTTCAGCTGAATCCGACGATGCCGCAACAAGGGATGAATCGCACAGTCTACTTGGAAACCAAGTTCGGCAATCTACAGGTCTTCCAGGACATGGAAGCACATCTCCTGGAAGCAGGAAGGGGTGAACAGATCTCCTTTGCGTTCGGGAAGATCGACAGGACACCGAATACCTTTCTGGCCCATCGGTTGATTTGGTATGCCCGGACACAAGGTCGTCAAGATGGGGTGGTGAACCAGTTGTTTCATGGCTATTTCGAAGAAGGCCTGGACATCGGTTCTGTCTCTGTGCTCATTGAGGTATCCGATCGTGCGGGTTTGAACGCGGAACGGTTTCTCAAGAGTGAAGAGGGAACCGCAGAGGTCAAGGCCGAAGAATCGGTCGGTCGCCGGTTAGGGATAAGCGGAGTCCCGTATTTTGTCATCGAGAACACCTATGCCATCTCCGGCGCGCAGCCTGTCGATGTGTTCCTGGGAGGCATTGAGAAGGTTCGGCTTGGCCTTGCTGCCGCCGATTCTTGACCAGCAGGAGGTGAGGGATGGCAGTACAAGTCTATGGATGTAACCATGTAGCGATCGAGGTCACGGATGCCAAGAAGGCCGCGAGGTTCTATCAAGATGTATTCGGTCTGAAGATGCTGCGCGGGGGTGAGGGAGCGGTCTGGTGCAAGCTCGGCGAGCATCAGTTCTTGGCGATTTTTGAAGTCGAGACATTGCAGCCGGATCGCACGAAACACTTTGGGCTGATGGTCCGCGATGCAGAGCAGATCAAAGAGATTCGATGCAAGCTGGTGAAGAAGTACAAATTGAAGCTCCATCCGGATTTCCGCTGTGACTTTCGCGATCCGTGGGGCAATCGCGTTCAGGTGGGGGATTTGAGTGATGAATCATTGGTATGGCTTCTTCCTTACCGGGAAGTGCAAAAGGCCGGAGTTGTCCTCGCATATAAGAGGAAATGACCATGATGGATTCATGCGTGCAGCGTTTC
>JAHBWQ010000331.1 GCA_019636915.1 Nitrospira sp.
CTTGGCCCAGAATGTCGTCTCATACGGCGATGCTTCCAGGGTGGAGACGCTGTCAGCCAGGCCGAGGTGAACCTAGCCAACGCGCTAAATGCCTCACTCATGAAAGTGTATGTTGTGGTAAGCCCTGTGCGGAGCCTCGTTGACACCACGTTTCAGGAAGGAGCGTTGCCGGTCAAAGGCAGCACGATTCTCGGGCACGGCGAGACTCGGCTAGCCTTCCGAACTCCAGAAGCGCCGACGAGCCATCCTCTCCTTGGAAGAAACACACTGCCACGTGACGGGAATGCCTTTGTGCGTCTTCAAAGAGATGTCAAAGTGGATAACGACATCACATCCAGTCGGGCGCTCGAAACCCATCTGGATGTCATCAGCAAGCTGTTCATCTTGGCCATGATGGCCGACAGGTAAGCTCTGATGATTTGTCTTCTACCAGGTCCGAGGAAGGGGCCCGGAATCGGCGCAGTTGATTCTCGTTGAGTCTGTTGGGTTCGACGGATGGAAATGTCGGGCTTCATGTTGACCCAGAAGGCCGTTTAGTCTCTTGTCATCCCGGATTCCGCAGTTAGATGTGCGTCTATGGAGTGGCAAGGTTTCTGAGAGATCATCCCGTGTAGAAATCAGACGATCAGCCATTATGTCCTTTGTCATTTGAACGGAGTGAGAAATCTTGAAACGGGAGTGCAGAAACAGATTCTTCCGTTGGTCGAAATGGCACAGAACAAGAGCCATTGTTTCCACTGCGGAATCCGGGATTATTAAGCAACTCGAAGAAACCTGACCTACTTCAGGCAGGTGACCGATAGGAGTTCGATATGATGAAACTTCACATTGTTGCATCGGCGTTTGCGGGACTGTCTCTGATCAGTGTCGGGTGTGCGACCCGCTTGGACGTATCAAGCCCCGACCAACTCGTGATTCAGCGTGGGGAGACAAACGTCATCTACAGCCAAACCGAAGTAGCCAACTTGCATAGCAAACTGGGGGCGCTGCTGTTTTTGCTGGGAGATTTCCCCCGAGCCTCCGAGGAGCTTCGAACGGCGATTCGACTCGATCCGGAAAGCCCTACCCCACATAATAATTTGGGAATGGTCCTGCTGGCCCAAGGGAATTCCGTAGGTGCCGTTGGAGAGTTCTCCACCGCCGTCCGCTTGAATCCGGATAACGCTGGTGCCAGGAGCAACCTCGGCTTCGCCTTGTTCGAACACGGGGAATTGGAGTCTGCCATCGAGCAATGGCAGACCGCAGTGAGCCAGGATGCTTCCATTGCCGCTGCCTGGGCCGGCCTGGGGCTCGGATGCTTCTCCTCTGGCTCCTTCGACAAGGGGCTCCAAAACTACCGCCAGGCGATTCGCTTAGATCCTAGCTATGGGGATGTGAATTATCTTCGGCTCGTTCGCCGTTGGAACGCAGGGCTACTGTGGGGTGCTGTTGCCATTATGCATCTCCTGGAGACGCAACAGACGATCTCTGCCGAAACGGCGGTATATGAATGAAACCAGCTTGAGGAATTCTTATTCTGATCCTCGGCGACCGCGTAGGAGAAGTCCATGGATCAGCCGCAGACCGTCGAGCAGATTCTGACGCGCTATGCGACGCTGCTGCAACGCTGTCATGACCGGATCATCGCCGATCTTGAGAAAGCTCCCGGGACAGCGGTGCTGACGGATTACTTTCAGAAAGGGAAGCGGTTCCGAGCCCTCTTGGCCTTTGTTGCCGCCTCCGCCATGGGGATGGAGCCCCGCACGGTCATTCCCATGGCCGCTGCCCTCGAACTGCTGCATGGCGCGTCGCTTATTCACGATGATATCGTGGATGAAGCAACGCAGAGACGCACCCTCTCTGCACTCCATATTCAGTTAGGCATTGGCCCTGCGCTCATACTCGGTGACTACTTGATTCTGCGCGCCTTCACGGTCCTGCAGGAGTTGCACGAGGTCTACGGCAGGGAGAAAACATGTGAAGCCTCGCAAGCCCTCAACTCCTATGCCCAGCTCTGCTGTCGCGGAGCGTTCAAGGAGCTGATGCCAACCGGTGCGGGGAACCCGGAGGACGAGTACTTCACGATGGTGCAAGGGAAAACGGCTTCTCAGTTTGCCGCGGCGGTCACGTTACCCGCCATCATCGGAGGGAGGACGTCGAAGGACGTCAACGCCTTGCAGACGTACGGACTCAATGTGGGCATCGCGTTTCAGATCCAGGATGATACGCTCGACCTCATCGGAGATTCGACAGTGCTTGGGAAGCCGATTGGAAACGGTCTCATCAACGCGCGGCTGCTGTTGCCCCTCATTTACCTCGAACAGTATGGCTCGCCGACGGCTCGCCGAGAATATCGTCGGATCCAGCACACAGACTTAGACGGGCTGGTTCCCCTCGCGGCCTTACTGAAGGAGGAGGGGATCTTGGATCGGATTAGGCTGACGCAGGACCGCTATTTGTCAGCGGGGCTTCAGGCACTAGAGGAGCTGCGGCCCTCTGAGGATCGCACTGCCTTGTCAGTGCTGGCCACGTATGCGGTTCATCATCATTCGTAACCTGTGCATGGTCCAGGTTGGGGTTCTCAAGGCTATCTGAGGGATAGCGTTTGGTGAGTTCGTGCGGAAAGTACTTGGCACGGGACGAGGTGAGGCTTATCAATTTTTTAGCATTTTTTATCAAGTGACATCGCTCTTTCACCAGCCGCTTAGCCCCGTTCGATTCCGGCTGTGACAGTGCGGGAATTCACTCGCAATGCACGTAAGGACTCCTCCATCTGTTTGCAGGCGGTCATTGTTGGGGTAGCGGGGAGGACGGTGCGAGATCCCGCGATACGGATGGGCGTCTACCGCCTATTTCACAGTGAACCAAGTTTCTCGTGCCACGCTCGGCAACAGGTCTGTCCATGGCCAGAATCGGCGACTGTTCGACTCGCGATCCTTTCGAGAGCTGGTTAGCGGAATTAGCCTGAAAGCAGCCACCAGGCCGCCACGGTTGCGGGCTGGCCCCAGGCTGAGATGGACTCCTAGCTTGCTAGCCTTGAGAAGAAAGAACCCAAACAGATACCATCTCAGCGGCTTGGCCGTCCGAATCGACATCA
>JAHBWQ010000332.1 GCA_019636915.1 Nitrospira sp.
TGACAATCTCACGGCCTTGATCCGAAAACGAGACCTCAACATCCGCCTGGAACGATGGAGCGAGGCACTTGAACTCCAGCACCGCCTGCTCAAAGCCAACCTCCCTGCCCCAGAAAAACAGGCCGAAGCCGCACTGCTCCTGGGATGTATGTATGAAGTGGGACGCCAGCTGCTCGAACGCGGCCATCCTGACAAGGCCAGACGGTACTTCCGCGGCGCCATCAAAAAAGATCGTGCCTTCCTCCCCGCCTACATCGGCATCGGGGAAATTTTGATTCATGAAGGGAAGACCAAAGACGCGGTCGAAATTCTGAAGAAGGTCTACACACGCACGCGAAGCGTCATCATTCTCCATCGGCTGGAAGAACTCTTCCTCGATCAAGGCGAACCCAGCGAAATCATCCGAGTCTATCAGGACGCGTTGCAGCAAAACCCACAGAATCCCGTGCTCCAATTCTATCTGGGCAAGCTCTACTATCGGCTTGAAATGGTGGATGAGGCATTCGATCTTCTGTCAACGATTGAAGGGCCTCAAGATCACCTTCTCGATTATCATAAGATTATGGCCAACCTCTATCTCCGGAAACAGCAGTTTGAAGAGGCCATTACATCGCTCAAAAAAGCATTAAGTTTCAAAAAACGGGTGGTTGTACCCTATATCTGTACCCAGTGTCAGCAGGAATCCGCCGACTGGACGGGGCGGTGCCGCCGCTGTGCCAAGTGGAATACGCTCACGGCCCTCCCTTGGATCGAAACCAGTCAAGTCTCGACTAACCCGGAGAAAGACCCCTCTCCCAGCCCGTCTGTTCCCTACCGAGGCATTGCTTCTCCGTTTGAAACCGTGTAACTTTCCCGCCGATACCTGCTGCATACTTGAGCGGACAAGACTGCAATTCGTTGCCCCCTTGATTGAATAGACTTCATTCTCAACAGATCATCTGTCGAATCATTTATTGAGGAACCTATGACCTACACGATGTTGACGGACAAAGCGCTCCAGGACGAACCTCTGACCAGGGAAGAATGCCTCTCTGTTTTGAATGCCCCCAACGACGACCTGCTTGCCTTGTTAGATGCAGCGTTTCAGGTTCGCTCCAAATACTTCGGCCGAACGGTCCGGCTCCAGATGCTGCAGAACGCCAAGAGTGGAGCCTGCCAGGAAGACTGTCACTACTGTTCGCAATCGTCTATCTCCACAGCCCCTATCGAACGGTATAACCTGCTTCCACAGAAACAGATGATGGAAGGCGCTCGTCAAGCCGCCGCCTCCAAGGCCCAGCGCTACTGCATCGTCATCAGCGGACGGAGCCCATTAGATCGAGAGATCGACGAAATAGCCGGAGCTGTCCGTTCCATCAAGCAAGAAGTCCCGATTCAAATCTGCTGTTCACTCGGTCTGATGAGCGAATCCCAAGCGAAACGACTCAAAGCCGCCGGGGTTGACCGCGTGAATCACAATTTGAACACCAGCGAAGCCTTTCATGCCTCGATTTGCACAACCCATACCTTTCAAGATCGATTGGCAACAATCAAGAACGCACGTGCAGCGGGATTGGAAATCTGCTCCGGCGGCATTGTGGGTATGGGCGAGTCAGACGAAGATCTGATCGAGCTGGCCACGGCCCTGCAAGACGTCAAGCCGGACTCCATTCCCTTAAACATGCTCACCCCGGTCTCCGGCACTCCATTCGAACAGGCCGACAACCTCACTCCTCAACGCTGCCTCAAGGTGCTTTGCCTCTTTCGGTTTTTGCATCCTCGGACCGAAATCCGCATCGCGGGTGGTCGAGAACATAATCTGCGCAGTTTACAACCGCTGGCTCTCTACCCAGCCGACTCCGTCTTTGTGAACGGTTATTTGACGACGCCTGGTGCACCAGCGCCAGAAGTCTGGGGTATGATCGAAGATCTGGGGTTCACCATCGAAGTGGATTATCCGCAACCAGTGGCTAGCTAATCGATAGAGTGAACGACCGACCGGCTCGACATCCTCGCTGCATTGTTATTGCCGGACCAAACGACTCGGGGAAGACTACGTTTGCTCGAGAATACCTGCCACGCGAAGGCGCGATGGTCCACTTTGTTAACGCCGACTTGATCGCAAGTGGGCTTTCGCCTCTTCGTACGGAACTGGCAGCAAGGCAAGCAGGGCGCCTTCTCTTGCTGGAGCTATCCCGTTTGGCCAAAGCACGGAAACATTTTTCCTTCGAAAGTACGCTCAGTGGGAAAACATATCTACACCTATTGAAGAGCTGGAAAGCAGGAGGGTATACGATCAATATCGTATTTCTTTCACTGTCCTCCCCTCAACTTGCGCTACAACGCATTGCCGCGAGGGTTGAGCAAGGTGGCCATGATGTGCCTCGCAGTGATGTCATACGCCGTTTCCACCGGAGTTGGCAGAATTTCCATACGATCTATCGCCCACTGGCTGACACCTGGTCAGACTATGAGAATTCAGGCAGTGCTCCACGACTGCTGGAGGAGGGCCCATGAGAAAAGTGACACGCAAAAAAGAGACACAGGCCTTTTCTGAGGGAGTTGGCCGCGCACTTCGCCGAGCGGCGAAAGCCGCTCGAAAAACTGCCAAGATGTATGGGACGCCGATCTACGTGTGGGAAAACGGCAAGGTGGTGGCAAAGAAACCCTGAGCTTCCTGACGTCTCACCTATCAGATCTTTCTGATAAACATCGGGACGTCCTTCATAGGCCATCCGCAAGCCAGCCTACATTTGACGCGAGCACTCCAGAGGTTCCCCTTAACGTAATTGTTATAACTCCGTACATCATTCACAATGAGTTCTACAGCAATATCCATATAGCTAGAAGCCTTTTTTTGCGATGCCCAAGTATTACTTTCTATCTCGTTTTACAGGAACAGGTACCCAGCGGGATCCCTTTCGGCCGCTAATAGCCAAATTAGGCACTTGCGGCATGCTAGACCTACGACCCGACGAGACTCAACAGGAAGGATGGTGCTTTGCCTGTCTAAACAGTGAACATGGAATCAATCTTGAATACTCACCTGAACTGATCTATCTGGGTGAAAACGCCCAC
>JAHBWQ010000333.1 GCA_019636915.1 Nitrospira sp.
GGGATTAATCCGGCTTTGACGGGTACCTATCGAGTCAAGCTGTTGAACGGACGAGAAATCGACGCGCAGCCCATCTACCAGATGTATCTGATCCACTTCCAAGACTACGATCTTGATACCACGCATCAGATTACCCGCTCTCCCAAGGACTTAATCGTCCGTTGGGCTCGGGACTCGGGCACGATCAAGCCGGCGGCAATCCACAACGGCGAAGGGGTCTGCCACTATTTCCACATGACGACAAATGGACGGGCGGCTGCCTTGGTCCTGACCTTGACCGGCAATATCGGCAAGTTCGGCACAGGTTGCCATACCTGGTCCGGCAATTACAAAGTGGGAATTTGGAATGCGACGCCCTGGTCGGGTTCCGGCGGCGGCGTACACTTATCGGAAGATCCCTGGCAGATCAATCTGGATCCCAATGCCCATGGGAAGGAAATTAAGTACAAGAACTACTACTATGGCGAAGAGCCTGCGTACTGGAATCACGGGGATACGGCCTTGATCGTCAATACCCCGAAGTATGGCCGCAAGGTGTTTACCGGGAAGACCCATATGCCGACCCCCAGCAAGTTGCGGTGGGTCGTCAACGTTAATATTTTGAACAACGCCAAGCACCATTACGATATGGTGCGGAACGTCGACCCCAACATCGAATGTCTCATCACGCAAGACATCGAAATGACATCCGACGTCAATCACGCCGATGTCGCATTTGCCTGCAATTCGTGGATGGAGTTCACCTATCCCGAAATGACGGCCACAGTGTCTAATCCATGGGTTCAAATCTGGAAGGGTGGAATCAGGCCGCTGTACGACACCCGGAACGATGCAGATACGTTTGCGGGGGTGGCGGCAAGACTCGCCGAGATCACGGGCGAGAAACGGATGCGAGACGTCTTCCACTTTGTTTATGAAAATCGAGTGGACGTATACGCACAACGCCTCCTTGACGCGTCCAGCACCTTTTACGGGTATAGTGCCGATGTGCTCTTGAAGTCTGAAAAGGGTTGGATGGTCATGGTTCGGACCTATCCGCGGCACCCACTCTGGGAGGAGACCAACGAGTCGAAGCCCATGTGGACCAGATCAGGGCGCATCGAGAGCTATCGTGTTGAACCGGAAGCGATCGAGTACGGTGAGAACTTTATTTCCCACCGTGAAGGGCCAGAGGCGACCCCGTATCTGCCGAACGCCATCTTCACGACAAACCCGTATATTCGTCCGGACGACTATGGTATTCCCATTACCGCACAACATCACGACGACAAAACGATCAGGAACATCAAGCTCTCGTGGTCGGAAATCAAGCGCCACACCAACCCTCTGTGGGAAAAGGGCTATCAGTTCTATTGTGTGACGCCGAAGACTCGTCACCGAGTCCATAGCCAGTGGTCGGTCAACGACTGGGTGCAGATTTACGAGTCCAACTTCGGCGACCCCTATCGTATGGATAAACGGACGCCCGGAGTCGGCGAGCACCAGGTGCACATCAATCCCCAAGCGGCCAAAGACCGCGGCATCAACGACGGGGACTATGTCTACATCGATGGGAACCCGGTGGATCGTCCCTATCGTGGATGGAAACCAAGCGATCCCTACTACAAGGTGGCGCGACTCATGATCCGGGCGAAGTACAACCCGGCCTATCCGTACCATGTGACCATGGCCAAGCATGCGCCGTATGTATCGACGCCGAAGTCCGTGAAAGGCCACGAGACCCGACCAGATGGACGAGCTATCGCCATCGACACTGGGTATCAGTCGAACTTCCGGTACGGCGCCCAACAGTCCTTTACGCGCAGCTGGCTCATGCCCATGCATCAAACCGACTCGCTCCCCGGTAAATCTGCAAACGGGCTGAAGTTTAAGTGGGGATTCGAGATCGATCACCATGCGGTCAATACGGTCCCGAAGGAGTGTCTCATCCGCATCACCAAGGCGGAGGACGGCGGGATCGGGGCACGTGGCCCATGGGAACCGGTCCGGACCGGCTTTACACCGGGTCAAGAGAACGAGTTCATGATTAAGTGGCTGAAAGGTGAGCACATCAAGATTAAGGTGTAACCGGAGGCCAATGGTCCAATCGGCAATGGTCAATCGGAACCGGATCTGGTTGGCCATTGCCGGTCGCCTTTACCAAATGACTGTGACTTATTGACCGATGACACCTAACGGAGGAAACCATGCCTGAAGTCTATAACTGGCAGCTGGGACGCAAGATGCTGTATCCCTACGAGGAGCGGCATCCGAAGTGGCAGTTCGCCTTTGTCTTCAATATCAACCGCTGCTTAGCGTGCCAAACCTGTAGTATGGCCGATAAGTCGACGTGGCTCTTTTCAAAAGGGCAGGAGTATATGTGGTGGAACAATGTGGAGACCAAGCCCTATGGGGGCTATCCCCAGTTCTACGACGTCAAGATCACCCAGCTGATTGAGCAGGTCAACCCAGGGGGACAGGTCTGGAACGTCCGTGTCGGGCGCAAGCACCATGCTCCGTACGGGGTGTTTGAAGGCATGACCATTTTCGATGCCGGGGCCAAAGTGGGCCAGGCCGCCATTGGGTATATTCCCACCGACCAAGAATGGCGGTTCGTGAACATCTATGAAGACACCGCCACCTCGATGCGGGCGCTGGTGGAAGGCATCGACAAGACCGGGTTCTCCCGCGACGAACCGTGGAAAATGACCGGCAGCAGCTTGCCGGAGCATGAAACGTTTTTCTTCTATCTGCAGCGCATCTGCAATCACTGTACGTACCCAGGGTGTTTAGCCGCCTGCCCACGGAAGGCCATCTACAAGCGGCCGGAAGACGGGATCGTCCTCATCGACCAAAACCGGTGTCGTGGCTACAAGAAATGTGTCGAACAGTGTCCCTACAAGAAGCCGATGTATCGCGGCACGACCCGGGTCAGTGAAAAGTGTATTGCGTGCTATCCGCGTATCGAAGGCAAGGATCCGTTGACCGGTGGGGAGCCGATGGAGACGCG
>JAHBWQ010000334.1 GCA_019636915.1 Nitrospira sp.
TGGAGGGGTAGGGTTGGCGGGCTTCCTTTTTTAAGGCTGAGCGACAATGGAAACATGCAGGAAGCGATCACGCGCGATCCCGAGGTGATGCATGGAGTACCCGTATTTCGAGGGACGCGCGTTCCTGTGCAGACGTTGTTCGACTACATCGAAAACGGAGATTCCTTGGGCGACTTTTTGGAGGGATTCCCAACCATTAGCCGGGAGCTTGCCGTCCAGGTCCTGGAGGAATGCAAAGAACTTCGCTTGGCTCGAGTCTAGTGCGAACCTTGCGATGAGAATTCTGCTTGGGCTGTGTCAAGGATTTTGTGTAAGCAATTTCCGAGTCTCTTGCCTGTGTCTCCTCGTGCCGGCAGAGGGATAGCCGCATACATGTCTGCGGGCTAGCCCGGTCCCGTCAAGGCTGTGTCAAGGATTTTGTGTAAGCAATTTCCGAGTCTCTTGCCTGTGTCTCCCCGTGCCGGCAGAGGGATAGCCGCATACATGTCTGCGGGCTAGCCCAGTCCCGTCAATGGAATACTCAAGCAATACTTGAACCTTGCGATTGCGTTTGTCCGCCGCCTGGCTGACTTCTGCAACCGATTCGTCCTTCACTTTGGCCCTTCGCCCTCTTCCCTGCGCCTTTGAGGCAGGAGTTGACCGCGGTCAAGGCCGCCCCCATCGGGGGCGCCGAAAGGGCAGCCTTGACGGTGGTTCAACTCCTGCCTTATTTACCGTCGATGAGGGCGAAGGGCGACCCCGTTCCTCATCCCGGTTGCGCTGCCACCATCCGGTCTTTCCACAACACCGCAAACTGGTGCATCGCCTCCTTCCAGTTCTGCACCACGTGCCACCTCTTGGTGGCGTTCTGCAACGCCAGATACAACAGTTTCATCCCTGCTTCTTCACTCGGAAACCCTCCCCGCATCTTGATGATCTTGCGCAAACTCCGGTGCAGCGACTCCACCGCGTTCGTCGTGTAGATCACCTTGCGGATCTCCGCCGGAAACTGAAAAAACACACTCACTCCATCCCAGTTCTCCTTCCACTGCCGCGCGATCATCGGATACTTCCGTTCCCACTTCTCGCCGAACGCCTCCAACTCCTGCTCGGCTTGCTCGCGCGTCGCCGACCGGTAGATCAGCTTCAAGTCACCGGCCACCTGTTTGCGCTCCTTCCAGTTCACGTACTTCAAGCTGTTCCGCACCATATGCACGATGCACAACTGCACCTCTGTCTTCGGATACACCGTGCGAATCGCTTCCGGAAACCCCTTCAGTCCGTCCACGCAACTGATCAGGATATCCTTCACTCCGCGATTCTTCAGATCCGTCAGAACCCCCATCCAGAAACGCGATCCTTCCTGCGCCGAACTCCACAACCCCAGCACTTCCTTTTGCCCTTCTACGCTGATCCCCATCACCACGTATACGGCCCGGTTTTCCACTCGCCCTTCGTGTCTCATGCGCACGTACAACGCATCCAGATACACCACCGGATACAGTGCCTCCAGTGGCCGGCTCTGCCAGCTCTTCACTTCCTCCAGAACCGCATCGGTTACGTTCGAGATCAGACCCGGGCTCACTTCCACTCCGTAGATCTCTTCCAGATGGCCTTGAATCTCCCGCGTCGTCATCCCGCGCGCGTACATCGACAGGATCTTGTCATCGAAGCCAGCCCAGCGCCGCTGATGCTTCTCAACGATCTTCGGCTCGAAGCTCGCATTCCGGTCGCGCGGTACGGCAATCTCTAACTCTCCGAAATCGCCCTGCAGTGTCTTCTTGCTCGTCCCGTTCCTTGTGTTGCCTTTTCCTCGACCGCTTGGCTCATGCTTCTCGTATCCCAGGTGCTCTGTAAGCTCGGTGTGTAGCGCCCGTTCCACAATTGCCTTCGTGAGTTGCTTCAGCAGACCCTTCTCGCCCAGAATGTCCTCTGGCCGCTTATATTCTGCGATTAGCTTGTCGATCAGCTCGTTCGTTACTGCCATATGTTCTCCTTTCGACCGCTCGGAGAACATTGCTTACACAATCCTTTTTACACCCTCTCTGCTTGATGAGTGCGTCGACCAAAAGCTGCGTCTTCTGTTTGCGGATCACGATATCCAGACTGCTGCTTACGCGAAGTTGGCTGGCCTGAAGAATGGTGTTTTGCTTGATGCAGCTGAAGCTGCTGATTTCGATCCTCATTCTCTGCGCTCGCACCAACCGCCTCGCAGACCTGAAGCTTCTGGTGCCAAGGGCACTCCTCTTGCTCCAGTCCATCCAACCGGGTCAGGTGATCAGGCTTGACTGACATTGCAAGTTGACCGTTTTGAGGCAATCGATCTTGGGAACAGCGGTTGTGGGATACGGTGTCGGCGCAGGTAGTGCAAGGAGGAGCGGGGGCGGGTGGATGTGGAGGGGTAGGGGGTCGCGGTTGAGAGCCCTCACTTGGGATGAGAAGTTATGTCAATGATGTGGTAGGCATCGCCAACAATACGGAAATAGAAACGCCAGTCGTTGGTCACGCGTGCTTGCCAGCGGTCATCCGCTTCGTCGTACTTCTTGGCGTGAAGGCCGGGATGACGCAGATCCCGCGCAAGGAAGTTCATCTGTTTAATGAAGGCTTTTTGAACGGATTGCGGGGCTGTGGCCAGTGCTTCAATGGCGCGCTGGCGGAGCATAATATTCATCGAGTTTTGGTCTTGGACTTGCCGCGGCGTTGCGCTTGGAACGTTTTCATGTACGCGGCAATCTGCTTACCGTCGCTAAAAGGGCCATGCAAAGGACCTTTTTCTGCTTCATCAAGCTGGGCATCAATGATTTTTCGTTGTGTGGGCGTGTACTCGTCGGCAGGCGTCGATTTGGGTACGATCATCACAATGCCTCCGCTGGCCTTGATCTCTACCTGATCGCCAGTGCGAAAACCAGCCTTCCGCCGGACACTCGGGGGAAGAATACTGCGGATCTCGTTGGTGAGGGTGATGGTCATAGGCTTGTGGCA
>JAHBWQ010000335.1 GCA_019636915.1 Nitrospira sp.
GACCACCAGCTTAAACCCGAATGGCAGCGCCTGCCAGCGCCAGTAGGAGTAGTGAGGAAACGGGATTCGATTCGTCACCTGTACGGCAAAGATAAAGAAGATCTGGTAGATCGTGAAGGCCGCCACATCCTGTAGAAACACCTGTCGGTAATGAAGCGGACGCGACGGCCACCAATACTCCACCGCGAAAAAGAGCAGGCCGATTCCCCAATAAATGGCCAGCCACTCAAGTGAAATGAAATTGGCTAGCCAGTCAACCATTGTTACCACTTACGAAACATGTTTTAGTGTGACAAGCAGAAGTGTCGAGGTAGGAGAATCGCGCATCTTGAAGGCGCTGGTCAAGTCGGCAGAGGATTCCCTCCACCCTTCCTATGGGGGGCAACATTGGGCACCTTGGCTCCCTCCTCCTTAACAAGAAACTGAGTCATATGCTGGTGCCCCCTGTTTACTATGCCGGTTTATGGGCGGAGCCCCGCAAGGCCCCCGAGATCAACGCCCACAGAGGGAGGAAGTACAAAAGCGGCCTAGGACAAACAGAAAAGTCGGGCTCGTTCGAGGACACATATGATTGGTCGAAGCGCTAGGTGTGAGAGAGATAGGCGCAGCTCATCGCAAACCCTTAGCAGTCAACGACATAAGCGGCTACACATTGAACCTAAAATACACAATATCCGCTTCTTTAATAACGTAGTCTTTGCCTTCGAGGCGAAATAACCCCTTTTCCTTTACCTTCGCCTCAGACCCACAGGCCAACAGATCGTCGTAATGGTAGACCTCGGCGCGGATGAATCCACGTTCCATGTCGGAGTGGATCTTACCCGCCGCTTGCGGAGCTTTGGTGTTTCGGAGGATCGGCCAGGCCCGAGATTCAATCTCGCCGGCGGTGAAAAACGTCACCAAATCCAGCAAGCTATAGGCCTCACGCGTCAGCCGGACGAGCCCTGATTCGGTCAATCCCATTTCACTCAGGAAATCCGTTCGTTCACTTTCGGGTAACAACGAGAGCTCCGCTTCCAGTTGCCCGCAAATGGTCACAACCCGGGCCCCGCGCTTGACTGCAAAATCTCTTACCGCCTGGACCATCGCTTCGTCGGCATTCTTTCCTTCGGAGACGTTGGCGACAAACAGCACCGGCTTTGCCGAAAGCAGCTGACATTCGGTGAGGATTGCCCGTTCCTCTGTCGGGTATTCCCGATTGCCCAACCACTCCCCCTTGTCGAGCATGCCGATGAGCTTAGCGAGAAACTCCACTTCAAAGGCCGCCTTCTTGTCACCGGCTCGAACCCTCTTTTCGGTCTTCTGTTTTCGCCGATCAAGCGTCTCCAGATCGGACAGCATGAGTTCGGTCTCAATCACTCCGATGTCACGGAGGGGATCAACCCCACCGCTGACATGCACCACATCGGTCCCCTGAAAACACCGCACCACGTGCAGCAACGCATCGACTTCGCGAATGTGGCCAAGGAATTGATTCCCCAATCCTTCACCTTTACTGGCCCCTTCGACCAGCCCGGCAATGTCCCGCACTTCCAGCGTACTGTAGGTGATCTTTTTTGAAGCGAAGATCTCCGTCAATTTGACAAGCCGAGGATCCGGCACCAGTGCCACACCGGTATTGGGATCCACTGTGGCAAACGGATAATTCGCCGCGAGTGCTCCCCCACCGGTGAGTGCGTTGAAGACCGTTGTTTTACCAACGTTCGGAAGACCAATCATGCCGCAACAGAGTCCCATAGATCTCCTGACAGTGCTGAGATAAAAGTTCTGAGTGCTGAGTGTAGGACCGAGGCTGTCTAGTCAGCACTATTCTTTGGTCGTTTCTCGCTCTCTGACATTGAACTGATTCATCGCCACTTCTGGCCCTCGATGGATCAGACACTCCAGCGCATCAACAGCTCGCTCCAAACACGGTTCAATGACCACCAGTTCGTCTTTCGTGACCGGTTCTAACACATAGTCCGCTGAATCTTGGCTTGGGGCAGGCCGACCGACTCCGATCTTTAATCGGATAAATTGTGGGGTCCCCAGCGCTTCGATGAGGGATTTGATCCCGTTATGCCCCCCGTAGCCTCCGGAAAGTTTGATCCGCAGCCGACCCGGTTCTAAATCGAGATCGTCATGGACTACGATAAGCTCGTTGGGAGTAAGGGAATACTCTCGCAGGAGGCCTTTCACGGGAGGACCGGAACAGTTCATCCAGTCGAGGAGACCGGCCAACTCGATCACTTCTCGCCCAAGTCGCCCGGAACCTCGCTGTGTGGTCCCGCGCGGTGAGAGCCGGATCGACCATCGAGCGGCAGCCCGCTCGATGGCCCACATCCCGACATTGTGACGGGTCTGGGCATAGGCCTTCCCCGGGTTGCCCAGTCCAACTAGCAGACGCAACGTTACTTCTTCTTTTCAGCTTCTTTCTTCTCAGCCTTGGGCGCGGCAGCCGCGTCTTTCTTCTCTCCGCCCTTGGCGTCACCGGCAGGCGCTGCGGCACCAGCTTTGGCCGGTTCGCCCGCGGCTCCTTCAGCCCCAGCTTCCTTGCCCTTTGCCAGGACTTCCGGTTCGCCTGCAGCACCTACACCACTGGTCAGCAAGGCCTCCAGTTTCGCATCCGACATCGGGGCCGCAACACTCACCACCATCTGGTCAGGTTCATCCAAGAAACGGACTCCGTCACGCGCGCCAACTTCTTTCACATGGATGCCGCTCCCAATGGTCAAGGCTGACGCATCCACTTCGATATGATCAGGCAATGCAGCAGGCAAACATTCGACATTCATGTCGCGCATGTTGTGGTGCAACACACCACCTTCCTTCACACCAGCTGGAATGCTGCCGATGACCTTGACCGGCACTTTGACCCGAATCGGCTTGCTCATCGAAATTTCAAAGAGATCTGCATGCAACACCGCTCCCGTCACCGGATCCACTTGATAGTCTCGTAAGAGGGCGGTGCGACTCG
>JAHBWQ010000336.1 GCA_019636915.1 Nitrospira sp.
GCCGAAATAGTGACCGCCGATCAAGCGATGCAGCACCGGGTAGGTGATCGTCAATGCCTGTATATAGTTGTGTCGAATCAATCGGCGATAAAGGGCCAGGCTTCGCCACGATGGTCCACCCTGCAGCGAGGTGACGGACGGCAGGCCTTTCCCTTCAACAATCGCAGAGGCGAACGCGCGTTGTAGCTCATGCAGGCGTGGCATAACAGGCTCCGAGCATGGCATTGGCCTGTGAGGCTTGCTCCAGCAACACGGCCAGCGGCGGGAGGTTGGTATCCCATTCAATCAACGTTGGTCGTGGACCGAAGTGGTGAAGGGCCCACTCGTACAGACTCCAGACCTCCGGATACACAGCCTGGCCATGCGTATCGACCAGCCATCTTCCAACGTGATCGAAACCCGCCAGATGGATCTCTTGCACGGCACCGGGCGGGATTGCATCCATAAACTTTACTGGGTCCAGGTGGAAATTCACGGCGTTGACATAGAGATTGTTGAGATCCAACAGAATCCCGCAGCCGGTTCGCCTCACGACTTCAGCCATGAACTCACCCTCCGGAATTGTCGAATCCCGCCAGGTCAGGTACCGAGTGACATTTTCGATGAGCATAGACCTCTGCAGCTCTGTTTGAACTTCGTCGATCCTGGCGCAGACATGGTTCAAGCTTTCTTCTGTATACGGCAGCGGCAACAAATCGTTAAAGAAGTGACCATCGACGGAACTCCACGACAGATGCTCCGACACGAACGTCGGTTGGAAGCGATTGAGCAGTGCCTTCAGTTTACGAAGATGTGTCGAGTCGATCGGGTCCGTGGCACCCAACGAGAGTCCGACTCCGTGAAAGCTGAGCGGGTACTGGGATCTGATACGCTCAAGGATGCGAGGCGGTGCGCCGCCTTCACCGAAGTAGTTCTCCGGATGGGCCTCCATCCATGCGACCGGAGGTGGCTCCTCCAAGACTTCTCGATAATGTTGTGACCGCAGTCCGATCCCGGCGCGCGCCGGGATCGGAGTGGCAACCAGTTGTGACATCGATGACCGTCCTACATCTTCTTCATTTCTTCTTTCATCTTGGCCATGTCTTCTTTCGTGATGGCGAGGACGGTGCCTTTGGCGATCTTGGTACATAAGCCTTTCGGCAGGAACACATACGAATCGGCCTCGTTGTCGGATTTGGCCATGCCCGCACAGGCATGGAGGCTGGTTCTAACGGCACAGTCGTTCATTCCGGCCTTCGCGACCCCGCCGCAGGCTTCCCACCCAGCCGGCAGTTGTGGGACCTTGGGCTCGGCATTTGCCACTTGAGTGCCGGCGACACTCAAGGCAACTAACAATGCGGAATGGATCACGGCGGTTTTCTTCGTCTTGACGTTCATGCATCTCTCCTTTTCAAAGCTGTTGAGTCGTTGATATGCCTCTCGTTGCAGGACGTGCGTCACGGCATGTGTCTCAGCAGACCTCCTTTCTTTCAGATGGTGAGCATTCGACGCTCCCCTTACACATGCCTGTAGAGACCCCGTCACGACCATTTCAGACTACTCATCTGAAGACAGCCGCGCTGTGAGGCGGCTTACAAATCCGGGAAAAACTGAGGGGGACGATCCAGACTTTGGACCCTGCGATGATCCCACGCGGAAACGGCTCTCGTCGTGAAACCGAAACGGTTTCATACACCGTTGTCTCTTTCGATTCGGATTGTTCTGCCCGCCTGAATCCATTCACCGTTTCGTGCCTCTGACTGTTTGAAACAGGTGTATGCTCGCCTGATGAACTGGATTTGGGCGAGAGGAGACTAGGTCGATGGAAGCTGTAGATCTCATTCGGGTTGGGTCGTACGTGTCTGTCCTCGGCGTGATGGCGACGTGGGAGCTGTTGGCGCCACGGCGGAAGCTGATGGCGTCGAAGCTCTGTCGTTGGGGTGGCAATTTAACGATCGTGGTCTTGAACACCGTCCTCGCCCGTCTGCTGTTCATGGGCGGCGTCGTGGCAACGGCGGCGATGGCGGAGGATCATCACTGGGGACTCTTGAATTGGGTCGAAGGGCCGGCCTGGCTCGAACTCACCCTGGCGATTGTCGCGCTTGATTTCATCATCTATTGGCAACATCACGTCTTCCATGACGTCCCGACCTTGTGGCGCTTCCACATGATGCATCACTCCGACCTGGACCTGGATGTGTCCAGCGGGGTGCGTTTTCATCCGGTGGAGATCGTCATCTCGATGGGAGTGAAGACGCTGTCTGTACTCGTGCTAGGAGTCGCTCCGCTTGCGGTCGTGATCTTCGAGATCATCCTCAACAGCACGGCCCTGTTCAACCACAGCAATGTTCGGATGCCGGTCGCCCTCGATCGAGTGCTCCGGTGGTTCATCGTCACGCCGGATATGCATCGGATTCACCATTCGACGGATGCGCGAGAAACCAACAGCAACTACGGATTCAACGTGCCCTGGTGGGATCGCCTGTTCGGCACCTATTGTCCCCACCCGGCTTTGGGGCAGACAGGCATGAAGATCGGCTTGGAGCATCTCGGTCCACCGGTCTGCCTGAACCTCTTCATGATGCTCCGCTTCCCATTCGTGACGCAGTTGGGACGGCACGCCAGCCGCGCACAATCGTGAATACTGTTCGAACCGACATCACGGTTTGAGGAACACTTGTAGTACGTTATCCAGTCTGAAGTGGGTCTTTCTTTGCTGCAGCTGATTAGTTGCGTCCCGCCATCACGCCACCATCGACATCCCAAATCGCACCAGTCACCCAGGCTGCATCGTCGCTCAGCAGGAACGTGATGGTCCGAGCGACGTCCTCAGCCGTGCCGATTCGGCCGATTGGGTGAAACCCGTTGAAGGAGGCCAACGTCTCGTCAACTTGACTGGGTTCGATGAAGGCCTGGTAAATGGGAGTCTTCACCACGGCCGGAGAGACTGCGTTGACGCGGATATTGTGGC
>JAHBWQ010000337.1 GCA_019636915.1 Nitrospira sp.
CACTCTGTGCTTCTTCGCGAACTCCAAGACCTCACGCACGTTCATTGCCGTCCTCCTTTGGAGATCCCTCGCGATGACCGTTCACCGCTCAGATCTCGTTCCCCTCACAGTGCCGTTTCTCCTGTTTCTCCAGTCCGAATCCGCACCACATCACTCAGCTCTCGCACAAAAATCTTGCCATCCCCAATACTGCCGGTCTTGGCTGCCGTCATGATAGCTTCAATCACCTGAGAAACTTGAGCATCCTTTACCGCAACCTCGATCTTGACCTTTGGCACGAACTCAATCGTATATTCTTGCCCGCGATAGGTTTCCTTGTGGCCCTTCTGACGCCCAAATCCCTTGACTTCAGAAACCGTCATGCCCTGAATGCCGATCTCTAGCAGCGCATCCTTGATCTCTTCCAACTTGAACGGCTTGACGATCGCCTCAACCAGCTTCATATCGGCGTCCTCCTTCACCCCGCCAACTCATACCCCATACAAGGTGCCGAAGGGGCCATTCTGGGAACGCCCTCCAGCGAGTTGAGAGACCTAGGCGCTTGGCAGACCAAGCTCGTAGCCACTCTCCATGCCGTCCTTACTTTGGGGCGGTTATCATAGCCTATCCATGGCTGGCGCTCAATGTAGAAATCATGAAACGGCTGCATCATCGCTGGGACTCTCAGTGTCGAGGCCAAGTCTGGATCAAGCGGTAGGGGCCCCAGACCTTCAGCGGGAAAACACTCGCCCCCCAGTGAAGAAGTCCTCACCCGATCCTCGCCCACATGGAAGGTACCCGGACATAAGGCGGCAAGAGCAGAAGGAAACCTCTATGACATCCGATATCTGTTAGTAATGGGCATCCGTCGATCCTTACCGAGTGCGCGAGGCGTAATCTTGACGCCGAGAGGTGCCTGATGGCGCTTGAACTCGCTGCGATCAACCATCTTGACAACCTGATCAACCGTAGCGCGATCGAATCCGGCTTTGATGATGTCATCAGGAGAGCAATCCTCTTCAATATAGGCCTGGAGAATGGGATCGAGGATAGAATAGGGAGGCAAAGAATCCTCATCCTTTTGGTTCGGTCGCAACTCAGCGCTTGGAGGCCGATCCAGCGTCCGTCTTGGGATCACAGGCGAGGGATCCCGACCGTTCCGAAATGTTGCCAGTGCGTAGACCATCGTCTTCGGCACATCTTTGATGACGGCAAAACCACCGGCCATGTCACCATAGAGTGTGGCATACCCGACACTTAGCTCGCTCTTGTTCCCGGTCGTCAGCACCAGATCACCAAATTTGTTCGACACAGCCATGAGCAGAGTCCCGCGAATACGCGCTTGAAGGTTTTCTTCTGCCGCATCGACCTGTCGATCACCGAACATTGGAGCGAGCGTGCGACGATAGGATTCAAACGTAGGGGTAATCGAGATGACACTCAAGTTGATCCCCAAACGCTGTACGAGCTCCATGACATCGGCCTCGCTTTCCTGCGATGTGTAGGGAGACGGCAGAAAGACCCCCCGCACTCGATCAGCTCCAAGCGCATCCACCGCAATTACCGCTGTTAATGCGGAATCAATCCCCCCGCTTAACCCGAGCACCACCCGAGGAAAGTCATTCTTCCTCACATAGTCCTGAACCGCCATGACCAAGGCCCAATAGATCTCTTCAATGTCCTCCATCGGGTTCGTCTTTTTCTGTTCGATTGGAGGCCGCGTCTTCTGCTTTGCGAACATCTTCACCGAAATTCGATCACCATCAGTCTCGGTGGTTGCAGCGCCCCGAGCCTTCCGACTCTGCGTCGAACGCCCAGACGAAACGACATCCAGATTCACATCGGCCACCACCAACTCTTCTCGAAACGCAGCACCGCGAGCCAGGACCCCACCTGTCCTGTCGAGGAGCAGGCTGTTCCCGTCGAACACCAACTCATCCTGACCGCCAACCATGTTGATATATGCGACGATCACCCCATTTTCTCGTGCACGAGCTGCCAATACCTGCTCTCTCGAACGGCTGTTCCCGCGGTGGAAGGGCGCGGCACTGATGTTGACGATGACCTCAGCTCCACCCGCGGCTTCCCTACGGATGAGCCCTGTCGAACAGGCAAGATCTTCACAGAGGGTGACCCCTATCAGGACTCCGTCGACATGGAGCAACGGGAGTCGTTGCCCTGGCTGGAAATACCGACTGTCATTGAAGATCCCGTGGTTCACCAGAGCCTGCTTGCGATAGCTTCCGACTAACTTGCGATCAGCAATCAACGCCGCTGCATTGTAGAGGACACCGTGATCAGCTACGCGAAGCAATGGCCTCACAGAGTTCGCGTCGCGATTCTCCTCTTGCTCCACAAAGCCCACCACGGCTACCAGCCCGCGACAGGCAGGAATGATTTCTTGCAAGGCCTGTCTATTTTCATTCAAAAACCATGGTCTCAGCAAAAGGTCTTCCGGATGATACCCCGTAATCGCCATTTCAGGGAAAGCTACCAGATCGGCCTTGGCTTTTTGGGCCTCACGGAGCCAACTCAGAATCCGACGAACATTCCCGCTCAGATCTCCGACGGTCGGATTCATTTGTGCCATGGCAATTCGTAATGTCTTCATTACACTCCAAGTCAACGGACAATGGTACGGTAGAATCTCGCTGACGGATAAAAGAAGAGATCCCGCCAGGGCCAGGATACCGCTTGATCAGCCATCACGACAACGCAGAGACGTTGGCCGAGACTATACATGTGACTCGGCATACCATCGATCGAACACCGCTTTGCCTAGCGGAGCCATCCGAACCTCTCCGATACGTGTCGGCCACACTCCAATCACCTGTCCAGCCGACACCTTTTTGTCGTGAAGCATGGCCTTCCAGATTTTCGTCGGGGACGCAGGTGGCATACGGTCACGTAACCCTGCTTCAGTCACCATCCGCCGAATGGCTTCGACAACCTCGTGGGCGCA
>JAHBWQ010000338.1 GCA_019636915.1 Nitrospira sp.
ATGGGTTACAGTGACCCAGCGGAGGATTTCTGAGAGTTCTCCGTCCTGGCGAGGCCACAGGAGGAGGTGCCAGTGATTGGGCATGAGGCAATAGGCGGCGATGCGAATGCGGAAGGCGGCATGGGCTTCGGCCAGGATGGCTTCAAAGGCGAGATAGTCTGCCGGACTTTCAAACAACGAAAGTCGACCCACCCGGCGGTTCAGCACGTGATAGGCGAGGTTACCGGCAGCAAGACGTGGACGACGTGGCATAGGTAATCTTGTACCCAACCCGTTATGAGGTTGTCAAGAAAAGAGTCCCGACCCCATATTTATCACTGAAAACCGTACGCTGTTTCTAGCCGGCGGCAACGGTCTCGGATTCGCTGGCCTCGAGACTCTTGCGGCGATTCCTGGAAATAGTGCGGTCGATGATCGCACCGCAATTGAGGCATTTCCAGGCATAGAATACCAGAAAGAAATCTGAGAATCGCTCCAACAGCATCGTCCCTTTGCACTTCGGACATTCCATCGATCCCTCCTAGGATGACGAGGTGTACAGCTAGTGATAAGGCCAAGCAAGAACTGCACCAAATAGTCATGGGTGATATCCCACTGATTTGTCAGTTACGTATGTATACGTTGAAGAGTGTTTCCAAAATATTGACAGTGACAGCAGGTGTCAGGCGTCAAGGTTTTGTCGCTACCATAAAACAGGTTGTTCTATAAAAGGGTCGGGAGTATTTATATAATGGGTTTAAGGCATGGGAAATTGGAATTGGCATGATAATAATACCCGACCCCTTTACTGCGAGAAGAGAGCTTGAATTCAAGTTCGAAGCGCAACACCGGCGGCGATGAGAGGACTTCGCAGGTGATGTGCGATAGAGTGCGGCAACAGGTTCACCTCCAGCGAAGAGGAGTCTGCCATGCCCTCTCAGCACCTCACCTTGGAAGAACGGTCGATGATCGCCCCAATGCGGGCCCTCGGCTGGTCTATCCGTGCGATTGCGGTCCACCTGGGTCGCGCCCCCAGTCCCATCAGTCGTGAACGGCATCGGAACAGCGATCGATGTTCTCGATGGCCCCTCGGAAAGGAATATCCCTGTAGAGTTCACGGTGTGAGCAGGGAAGCTGCCTTCGGTGGAGTGCGATTGGTTTCAGCGATGAGACGCACATGCTCCTCGTGTGTTACACGGGAAGGATTGCATAGTCATTCATGAGTAGAAAGGGGAGTAGGTTGAGGGAGCATCTTATGTTAGAGTCTAACGAGAAGATTCTTGCGGATCAGTGGAAATACATGATTGCACAATCTCTTCTTGATGGGACAAGATTCGTTGCTGGGCGGCTCTGCGATGGAGGCGTTTAGAGCGAAAGTGGGTGTTTGTCACGGTGTGACGTGGGGTGATGGGCGAGAGGCCATCTAGGGGGAGGCCTACTGCTGAGATATGATTGTTAGGTCCTATACACACGCGACAAGGTGTCCTCACTAGGATTAGGATATTAGGACAGGAGGGATTACATTCATGAGATACTCTCTATGGTTTCCAATCACTGTGTTCATGGTTGCATCATTCACTGGATCAGGGTTTTGCGAATCGGGGACGACGAAGTCAGATGCCGGTAAATCGCCAACAGATATTCCCATGTTGTCCAACACGGTATTGCAGACTGAGAAAGTGATCGGTCAGACGATGACGGTGGATAAGCTGTCAAATGCGGTCGGCAGTGAATATGTGATCGGTGCGGAAGACGTGTTGGACATTACCGTCTGGAGAAATCCGGACCTGTCCAGGCAAGTGCAAGTCCGTCCTGATGGGCGTATTTCAATGCCGATCATTCGCGATGTGGTCGCGGTAGGAAAAACGCCCACCAAATTGGCTGAAGAAATGACGAATCGGCTCAAGGAGTATGTTCAAAATCCGGTTGTGGCGGTGACCTTGAAAGAGGTCAATAGCTCCAATATCTTTCTGCTCGGCGAGGTTGCGAGTCCTGGGAAGTATCCCCTGAAGAGCAAGACGACGCTCTTACAAGGAATTACCATTGCGGGAGGATTTAAGGAGACCGCGGCGAGAAATCAGATCGTCATTTTTCGGTTTACGGAAGTAGCCCCTGGACTGAAACGATTCACGGCGAGTTATGACGATATTGTGCTCCGAAGCGGAATCGCTGATAACTTTGAACTGAAGCCTGGAGATACCCTCGTGGTTCCAAGTGAATCTATGGTGGTTTTCCCCGGACGATAGGGTGAAAGGGGAAGGATGATCCAGAGAAATGCCAGAGGTGGAGTGAATTGGATCAGCGAAAGACGTCATTGAGGTTCATCCCACCGCGATCACAGATCACAATTCTTATTCTTATCCAACGGTAGCATAAGGTGTTCCGATACAAGGTTAAAGTTGAGGCAGAGTCTTTGCTCAGGGGCAGGGATAACGATCCGGAGATCCTCTGAGAATCATGACTGGATTTGGTTGGGACTATTTAGCCGGAAGGAAATAAATAAGGAAGGCGCAAGGGGTAGCTACATTCTGGTTGGATGCTTGCCCGTGGTACTTGTCATGTGAGTATTTGGTGGAACAGCCACGGAGCAATCTAGGCCAGGCCCGTGCCAAGGCTGAAGGGTGGGTCCTTCATAGCGATAGCCACCATGGACGGGGTCGGTTGTCAGGAGCAACGGGGTGTCTAGATCCAACACGTCGAATCCTTTCATGCCCAAGACCAGGCTGAAGGAACAACCCATGGCGATGCGTGATTCGAGCATGCCGCCGACCATCAACTTCAAGCCGGACTTCAGGGTAAAGGACGCAATCTCTGCTGCTTCCAGCACGCCGGTTTTCATGATCTTGATGTTGACATAGTCTGCTGCGCCCTGCGCGATGACCTTGCGTGCATCGTGGAGTGAGCGTACGGACTCATCGACGGCAACGGGA
>JAHBWQ010000339.1 GCA_019636915.1 Nitrospira sp.
GGCCTATGTTCCGGATCTTCCAGGCTGCGTCGCGGCCGGCGAATCGAGGGAAGAGGTGCTATCCCTCATTCGCGAAGCGATTGAGCTTCACATAGAAGGATTGAAGGAACAGGGGCAACAGATTCCGGCTCCTGCGTCCACAAGCGATCACGTCGAAATAGAAGCCGCATGAGACGTATTCGAGAGCGGATGAGGCAAACAGCGGCGCGTTATCCGAAGAGAAGTTACGGGGGCGAACCCCGTAGCCGTGCCCCTCGATCCGCCTAAGAACCCATAATAATAGCCCCCGCAGTTGCCTCTCATTGAAACGCCAACGATTATGGCGTTATGCTCAGAAATTCCCACGGTCTGTCATTCGGACAGCGATTGGCAGACTCTCATTTGCGGCCTAAACCATTGTCATGCCTCGTGAAGGACGTTACGGATTCCCTCATGAATCCTGGATTTCAACACCTGGCAACCGGCATGTTTCAAATCGGTCTTGCCAAATTGGATGCTGATCCGGAGTGGCACGATGATCGTCCGGACCTTGAGGGACCATTCCGACTAAGCTTTCCTCGCGCGCAAGGCTGGGGAGAAGAATTGCTAGTTGCCTCGCTCCTCAAGAGGCACGCTGATGCATCTAAAGCCGTAGTCCAAGTCATTGCGAGTGAGCAGGTCTGTTCGATCCTGAAGCATGATCCGGCCTTCCTGCCCAAACTCCGCGAAAGTGACAAGGAGGGTAGATCTCCGTTGGCAATTTTGCGGCATGCACTCATGGGGAAATTGTTGGACGAACGCTTCGTTCCGCTGGCATCACCGGGAGCCACACCACCTTCCACCATCGATCGTCGTCCGAGCGTTGGAATCGCTTGGGCAAGCGTATCGAGTAGCGGCCTCATCTCGGACAAGTTCGTCCCAGTCGAGCGTTTCCTTCCCTTGTTGACCTGTCTTGACGCAGACCTTATTTCCCTTCAGCGGAAGCTTTCTGTCGCGGATCCGAACGGTCTTGCGCGAAGTCGAGGAGTGCGTATTATTGAGGACGAGGTGCTTGAGGCATCGACACCAGCAGCTGTCGAAGCATTGGTCGAATTACTCACCGGTCAGTAAGATAGACAACAGTTTTGGAGTGTGCGATACTCTGTCGCACGATGACTCGCGATGGCCGCAGCCTCGATCACCGGACTCTGGAGACGATTCGCACGATGGCCGTCACGCGGGTCCGCGAGGGCGAACGACCGAGCGTGGTGATCGCGAGCTACGGGTTTCATCGCTGCACCATTTACCGATGGCTCAAGACGACTCGCGGGCGTGGCCACAGCCTGACGGCGCTCGCGTCACGCCCGGCCACCGGGCGTCCCCGCACGCTGACAGCGGCGCAGGAACGACAGGTCTTTCGCTGGATCAACGGGAAGAATCCGACGCAGTACGGATTTGATTTTGGATTATGGACGCGCCAGATTGTGCGCGACTTGATCGCCCAGCGGTTCGGCGTACGCCTCAGCCTGGCGTCGATCGGCGCGCTGTTGGCTCGTCAGGGGCTCACGCCGCAGAAGCCGTTACAGCGGGCCTACCAGCGCGATCCCGCCGCCATTGCGCGGTGGCAACGTACGACGTATCCCGCGATCGTCCGTCAGGCCAAGCGGGAGCAGGCCGAGATCTATTTCTGGGACGAGTCAGGGTTTCGGGCCGATACCGTCCACGGCGCCACCTGGGGGGCCAAGGGCCAGACCCCAGTCGTCAAGGTCCCTGGGCAGCGTCAGCGGATCAGCGCCGCCTCAGCGATCACGACCAAAGGGGCTTTCTGGTTCGCGACCTATCCGGGCGGGTTGACGGGGGAGCGGTTTGTGGCCCTCTTGCGCCGGATGCTGCGAGGCCGTCGCAAGCCTCTGCATCTGATCCTGGATGGCTTGCCGGCGCACAAGACGAAAGCGGTCACGCAGTATGTTGCCGCACTCGAGGGCAAGCTGACGCTGCATGTACTGCCCGGCTATGCCCCAGACCTGAACCCCGATGAGCTGGTGTGGAGTTATGCAAAACGGACGGGGACGGCCCGGCGTCCGCTTCGGAAGGGCGAGACGCTCGAAGCCCAGGTGACGCAGCAGCTGACGGAGATCGGTCGTCGTCCGGCTCTGGTACGATCCTTCTTCAAGCACCCAAGTGTCGCCTATATTACTGACTTGTGAGTAAGGCTCAGGGCAAGAACGATTGGCTGTCACTGACTCGACCTTGACCTCAACCTGTTCCTCATGAAGCTGGCATCCACCTAGGCATTTGCCTGGTTTGCTGAGGATAATTTGCCTAGTTGGCAGTCCAGGCCTGATGGGAGGTACTTCGCCCTTGCCAGATCTTCAGCTAGGGACCTAGAATCAAACGGCCTTACTATTCAGAACAGGTATTTTCTTGGGAATCTGCAGTTAATTGGCTCTAGCAGAATGCTGAAAAAGTCCTCCAGCGGCGTTCTCACATCACTCAGACGCTCAACGTACCGAAGCGTACGCCTCGCCCCTTCGCTCGCTGCGGCCTTGCTGGACGGTCTTTTTGAGCATTCTGAGGTGTAGAGTGCCACAGTTCTTTCTATCCTTGTGCAACGGTGCGCGAAGCAGAAACCGAGTTTTTCAGTAGACTGCTAGTGCCTTGCCCAAGGTGCGATGGGTTCAATCCCGTGGCATGTGCCTAGGGGGGGCGGTCATCACTCTCTCGCAGTCGGATCATTATCCGATGAGGAGCTGAGCCGGTGAACTCTTCGGCAGGCGGCTGGATCATTGCAGCAGCAGCAGCAGCAGCAGCAGCAGCATTTGTTGTCGATTGGCTGACGCCGCTGGGCTATGCGGTACCGATGCTCTATGTGCTGCCGATCCTGCTCACATGGATGTTG
>JAHBWQ010000034.1 GCA_019636915.1 Nitrospira sp.
CTCGATCCAGGAGGCGCATCGCCACATGGAATCCGATAAATCCCGCAGTCCCGGTGACAAGAATCGTCGCTGGTCTTTCGCTCATAGCTGCTCCTTAAAATAAGAACGGTCTATCGCCGCTGCTGTGCGCCTTTCATAAACGGTGGATTGCCGTGATCCACTCGATAGAGAGTGAGAGGGGCTAGTGATTCTCCTGTCGAATGAACACTGAGTGCTCCTTCATTCGTGGGTCGATAAATGTCCAGGGCGTGGGCCTGATGATAGCAACACCCCTGTGAAGCAAGAAGGTCTTTTAACTGCTCCGCCGGTTCCCAGTGCGCGGTCAAGAGCGCGGTCCTGGAAGGGTTGCGTCGACTGAACATAAAGGAGAGATGGTCTGGATACCAGTCGGCTCCGCCGGTGGCGTACGACACAAACAGTCGTGCGCGAGCGGTCGCGCAGAGCTCAGCAAGATAGGCGTTCGTGAGATAGCCGTTCTCACCGATGTCCAGCCATTTGCCGGGGTGAGAGAGCGGTGCGTGGGCGGCATGGGTACGGATCTCAAGCAGTTGTTGCTGTGACGCCAGAACGAGGGGAATCGGTCCATACTTGCGGACTAACTGCTGAATGACAGAGTCTTTGAGGGCCGACCGTCCGTCGTTGGTCGGGCCGCTGTCCGCATGAATCAGGACATTGTGCCCACGATCGGAAATCAGGTAGCAATTTCTCGGCATATTGAGGTCACAGGGATCCTCACCGTAGAATGGGACCGAAACGACGGCGCCTCCCTCGAACGGCCAGCTCTCACCATGAGCCAGCTCAATAACCTGTTCAAATCCAAGCTCTGCCAGGAGCGAACGATAGTCAAAAAACAGCTGTGTGCGATTGCGCCGGCTTGGGACGATGATAGGGATCTCTTTGGGGAGATGGAGTAAGGTGCGGGGATCCACATGGTCATCGTGATCGTGTGTGAGAAAGACCGCGGCGGGCTTGGGGATAAGCCTGCCCCAGACTGACGGTAGAGGCGATTCCGCGAACCAGGGCAACAGCCAGGGATCAAAGAGCAACACCGTGTCACGTTGTCGGTAGAGCACGGCCGCATGGCCGAGGTGAACGGTATCTTGGTCCTGTACGACATCGAACCAATGGCGGCGCAGTGATGCTGTGGTCGACGTGGTTAGGCATCCGTGCCGCTGCAAGAGTTCCATGAATGTGGTCAACAGACTCTGAGAGTCGCGAGGCATGGACGAGACGATCGTGCCGATTTCGTCGGTTGTGCGTGTGCCGCCGAGTAAACCGAGCAGTTTGCCGATTGATGGACCCAGGCGGCGGTTGTTGAATCCGAATGGAAGGGCCTGGTGGTTGATCGCATGAAACATCCGGAGGCCGCCGTTCGTGACGGTTGCGGATTGAGTCGGATCAGTCGGGAATTCCCAGTGAAAGGTACCGTCCGGTCGACGGCCACAGCGAATGTGTCGCTGAAGGTAGGGTCTGGCGCTCACCAGCTCTGCATAGGCATCTTCGAGTCGTCGCCGACGTTCTGGCTCGTCCAGCGGCGCCCGCTTCGAGAAGACATCGCTGATTGCGGTATCAATTGCGCTAGCGAGGAGACTGTGGGCCTCCTGGAGACTGGCCACGACGTCAGGAGCGATGCCGCCGACGAACGGAAAGGGACCCGGTGGCTCAGCACTTTCCAGTTGGGCCCAACACCAGGGGACGAGGCTGACAAAATGGTGGTGAGGGAGGTTGCTCCAGATGCTCATAGCTTGTTAGGGGTGAGGGGTAAGGCGTCGGGGGTTAGGGTATAGGGAAACTTGTCGGGTCATTACAGGTTTCACTCATCTCTTACTGTTCACCCACATCAATTCGCTGATCATCGGTTCGTACAACGCTTGAATCACATTGCCGTCGGGGTCGGAAAAATAGAACGAGTAGCTGCCGTCACGATGCAGTTTCGGCTCTTTGGTGATTCGTCCGCCCAGCGACTCAATTGAGGGCACAATCTCACGGTACATCTGGTCGACGGCCTGCGGACTCTCAAGAATCACGCCCATGTGGTCAAGCAGTTGGGTTTTCGAGGGATCATAGGAGTCCGATTCTTGCTTCGAGATCTGATGCAGTGCCAGGTTGTCGACACCGGAGCTGAAATAGACGTTCTCGGGGTCCGGTTCCCAGACGACCTGCATGCTGAGTATCTGCTCATAGAACCGACGCGATCGAGGAAGATCCAAGACGCGAAGTGCCAGGTGCCGAAGACCGCGATGAAGGGGTATCGCCATACAGGGATCACGCACGTATTGAACAAGATGACGTCCGTATAGTAGGGAGACTAGCGATCTGTCGTCAACGGAAAACCGGCTCTCCCTCGCATGGGCGAGTGTAGTATGATTGAGCCGTAATCGATGGGAGTACTTGAGTCTATGACATTTAATGGAATGACCGTGGTGGGGTTCGAAAGTCGGATGGAATCGGAGCTGGCCCGTTTGATTGAACGGTATGAAGGTCGCCCGATCATGGCTCCTGCCCTGCGAGAAATCCCGCTGGAGAGTAACACTGCGGCCTATGAATTCGGAGCGCGTCTCATGGCAGGACAGATCGATATGCTCGTCTTGCTCACCGGCGTCGGCACTGAGGCGCTTTTTGAGATCCTGAAAACGCGGTATCCCTGGCCGTCGATCGTCCAGGCGTTACAAGAGATCGTAACCATCGCCCGGGGCGCGAAAACGGTTGCGGCTCTCAAGGCCGTGGGGCTCGTCCCAACGGTGACGGTGCCGGAGCCCAATACCTGGATCGATTTGGTTTCTGCACTGGATGAGTACAGCCTCGAGCCGGGCGTGCGAATCGCGGTGCAGGAGTACGGCATTCCCAACAACGCGCTGGTGAAGGCGTTGGCGCAGCGTGGGGCAGACGTCTTCCCTGTGCCGATCTACCGATGGGCCTTACCGGAGGATCTTGGGCCAATGCGTGCCGCCTGCGAGCATATCGTTGCCGGGCAGGTGGAGGTGATGCTGATTACCAACGCCATGCAGATCGATCACGTCATGCAGGTATTGGAACAGGACGGAAACGTCATCCCGTTTCATGACGCGGTGCAGAAGCTGGTCGTGGCCTCCATCGGTCCGGCCGCCAGTGAACGGCTTCGCCACTTCGATTGGCCGGTCGACTTCGAACCATCACATTCCAAGATGGGTATTTTGGTGAAGGAAGTGTCCGAGCAGGCTGCGAACATTCTTGGGAGAAAACGGTAGGAACTCCCTTCGCTTCTATTCCATCTCCGACGGGAGGCCTTTCGTGCCGTCAGTCCTTCAAACATTGTAATTCGATGTGGACCGTCTGCGTCCCATCAGCGATCCAGAGATGCCCGTCTTGAATGGTCCATTGGAGCTGCATGGCGGGTCGCGTCATCTCTGTTAGGCCACGAACGCCTTCCATTGGAAGCATCGTCACGGAGAGATTCTTCAGTCGGTCGAGCAACGGACGCTGGTTTGCCCACCACACCCCGGAACTACGGGCTCCATAGACATAAACAATGACCTGTTTAGAGCGGCCGCAGGCCTGACGCAGGGTTTTCTCGTCTGGCTGGCCGATTTCGATCCAAAGGTCGATGGATCCGGTCTCGTTTCGTTGCCACAAGGCCGGTTCATCTTCGGTGCCGACCCCACGGCCGAATGACAAGGCCTCGTCCGCATGGAGTGCGAAGGCGAGCACTCGCACCATCAAGCGCTCCTCGGTCTCGGACGGATGGCGCGCGAGTGTGAGCGTATGATCTTGAAAGTACTGACGATCCAGATCGGCGATCTGCAGCACGGCCTTATAGATGGTTGCGTTCGAAGCCATTCATTCACTCTGGATGTGAGGGGAGCTCTGTCACAAACATCTGTTCAACGCGCTTGCGCGCCCAGGGCGTCTTGCGCAGGAAGGTCAGGCTCGACCGGATCGTCGGATGATGGCGGAAACAACGAATGGGCACGCGCGCACCCAGCGTCGCCCATCCGTGCCGTGCGACCAAAGTCGTGACAATGGTTTCCAAGGTGATCCCGTGCAAGGGATCGCGAGGATGAGCCATGGCGTGCGGCTGGTTCATTGATGAATTAGGCATGAGGCGGCGCGTCAGCTCACAGCGCAAGCGTGTTTCGAAATTTCTGCTTGCTTGAGTGCCTCGCTGGGAGTCTTTCCAAACGCCGAACAGGCATCGAGGTCGGGAATATCGGCGATGTACCCTTTGTCTACATCGCTGTAGAAGATGTTGATATGGTAGTCCTTCATGATGGTTCCTCTGTATCTCATTGCATGGTGAGCACTGCCGCACCTTGAAAGCTTCCTGCTTTCAATTCTTGTAGCGCACGGTTTGCTTCTTCCAATGGAAAACGGACTGTGTGAGGTTTGATGGGAATCGCAGCCGCCTCGCGTAGAAGATCAATCCCGTCCTGCCTGGTGTTAGCCGTCACGCTGCGGATGACCCGCTCTCCAAACACGTCACGGTCGTAGTCCAGTGAAGGAATCGGTGACATGTAGATGCCGGCTAAGGCGAGCGTGCCGCCTCGGTCGAGCGCGCGCAATGCCGGAGGAACGAGCTCACCGGCCGGGGCAAAGATGATGGAGCCGTGCAGCTTATCCGGCGGCATCTCTGTGGATCCACCGACCCAGACTGCTCCGAGCTGCTTTGCCAATTCCTGGTGCTCGCGCTTCAGCGAACTCACATAGACCTGACAATCCCAGTGGCGTGCAATCTGGATGGCAATGTGCGCTGACGCGCCGAAGCCATAGAGCCCCAGTCTCTGGCCAGGCTTGATACCGCTGAGCCGTAGAGCCCGATAGCCGATGATACCAGCACAGAGTAGGGGAGAGGCTTCATCGTCAGAAAAGATCTGAGGGATCGGATAGGCAAATCGTGCGGGCACCACGGCGTATTCCGCATAGCCGCCGTCCACCTGATAGCCGGTGAATTCGGCGTGTAAGCAGAGATTTTCGCGTCCGCTCGTACAGAATTCACATTGGCCGCATGTACCCTGAAGCCAAGCGATTCCGACTCGATCGCCTTCCTTGATTTTCGAGACATCGGCGCCAAGCTGCATCACCGTGCCGACGGCTTGATGGCCTGGAATGATCGGCAAGGCCACGTCCGGCAGTTCCCCTTCCACCACATGGAGATCGGTTCGACAGACGCCGCAGACATGAATATTGACGAGAACTTGACCTGGCTGTGGAGCAGGAACCGGACGATCCTCAAGCCGCAACGGATTCGAGGAAATTAGACTTGTCTGGTCGAGGACCATCGCTCTCATGATCGGTGAGGGAAGGAGTTCCGAGTTGCAAGTTTCTAGTTTCGAGTTCTCAGAGTAGGAACTCGCAACGCGAAACTTGTACGCGGTTTACGACTATTTCGCCTTAATGCACTCAATGTCCAGATGAATGTGGACGTCGTCTCCGACGACCAATCCTCCGGTATCGAGGGTTTTGTTCCACACCATGCCGAAGTCCTTGCGATTCAGTTTGCCCTCAGCGGTGAATCCGGCTCGTGTATTCCCCCAAGGATCCTTCGTGATGCCGTTCAGCGTTCCGGTGAGGGGTACTTCCTTCGTCACGCCGTGCAACGTGAGGTTGCCAATGACCTTGTAGCTCTCTCCGTCTTTCTGCGCGGTTTTCATCGTGTAGGTGATGGTCGGGAACTGTTTGACATCCAGGAAGTCGGCGTTGCGCAGGTGTCCGTCGCGCTTCTCATGGTTCGTATTGATTGAGTCGGCATTGATGGTCGCTTCGATTGCTTTGATGGTTCTTGCATCCACATCCATCTCGACGAATCCGCGATAGTCGAGAAACCGCCCCGAGGTCTTCGATATCACCATGTGCGCCACGCGGAACTCAATCAACGAGTGATCAGGATCGATGTTCCAGCGAGCCGTTTCGGCGCGGACGTTGAGTGAGCACAACACCAAGAAGCCCATCACGATGATGCTCTGTGTCCAGACTCGGCTCCTGTTCATAATCATCCCCTTTCAGCCTGCCCGCATGAGGCACGTTTCCTCTCGAGTGACCCAATTCTCTCGGGTGGTATCCTATCCGTCACTGGAAGGTGGTGCAACGTGTTTCTTTCGTTGAAACATGGATGTCCACTGGTGATGTTGGTATAGAATGAACCCATGAAAGCACTCGTCAAAACTGTTGCAGGACCAGGTCTCACCCTCATTGATTGGGCGGACCCAACCCCGGGGCCACATGATGCTGTGATCAAGGTCGCAGCGACCTCGCTCTGTGGAACCGACGCCCATATCTATCGCTGGGACGAATGGGCGCAGCGGCGAATCCACCCGCCCCGTGTGATCGGCCATGAGTTGTGCGGCCACGTCGTGGAGGTGGGGCGCGAGGTGTCCCTCGTCAAGATCGGCGACTATGTTGCCGCGGAATCGCACCTGACTTGTGGAATCTGTTTTCAGTGCCGGACAGGATTGGCGCATGTGTGTAAGAATTACCAGATCCTCGGAGTCGACCGAGACGGATCCTACGCGCAGTATGTCGTCTTACCCGAAAGCGTCCTGTGGAAGACGGATCCCAACATTCCGCCTGAATTGGCCTGTCTGCAGGAGCCAATCGGCAATGCCGTTGATGCTGCCCTGGCAGAAGACCTGACCGGCCAGACGGTGCTGATCACGGGATGTGGTCCAACTGGTTTGTTTGCCGCAGCGGTTGCTCGAACCGCCGGGGCGGCGACTATTATCGCATCAGACGTCAGTGACTACCGGCTGAGTTTAGCAAAGCAAGTTGGTGCTGATCATGCCCTCAATGCCAAAACGAACTCCCCAGACCAAGTTGCGGCGGCGATCCGCGACATCACCGCCGGTGAAGGAGTTGATGCTTCGTTGGAGATGTCGGGAAACCCGGAGGCCTTGCACCAGGCCTTTCGGGCAGTGAAGAACGGTGGGCGGGTCACGCTCTTCGGCATTCCCACCGGCCCTGTAACCTTTGACCTCCCTAACGAAATGATCTTCAAGGGGATCCGTGTGTACGGGATTACGGGTCGACGTTTGTTTGGAACCTGGTACCGGCTGGCCGGTCTCTTCAAGGCCGGCCTCAACATCCGACCGGTCATCACCCATTCGTTTCCACTAACCGAGTTCGCGACCGGGTTTGAGTTGATCCAGTCCGGGCAATGCGGGAAAGTAGTCTTGATCCCGTAAGGAGTGAGGGGTGAGGTGTGAAATGAACGAATGCGATTGCGAGATTTTTCTCAAGCCCCTCACCAACTGATTATGGCTTACGGTTCCCTCAAGGAGATTCTCGATACCCAACTTGCCGACATTCGCGCCAAGGGCCTGTATAAAGCAGAGCGGCGTATTCTCGGCCCACAAGGTTCGGACATCCGGGTCTCTCAAGGCTCGGTGTTGAATCTCTGCGCCAATAACTATCTCGGCCTCGCGAATCATCCGGCCATCGTCCAGGCTGCGAAGACAGGGTTGGACACACATGGCTATGGCATGGCCTCGGTGAGGTTTATTTGCGGCACGCAAGATCTGCACAAGCAGCTGGAACAGGCTATTAGTGAGTTTCTCGGTACGGAGGACACGATCCTCTACAGTTCCTGCTTCGATGCAAACGGAGGACTGTTTGAAGTGTTGCTGGATGAGCGCGATGCCGTCGTCAGCGATGCGTTGAACCATGCGAGTCTGATCGACGGCATCCGGCTCTGCAAAGCCAAACGATTTCGGTACGCCCATTCCGACATGACTGATCTCGAGGCGCGGCTGCAGGAAGCTGCTGGGTGTCGTCTCCGATTAATTGTCACGGACGGTGTCTTCTCGATGGATGGTGACCTGGCCAAGCTTGATCGAATTGCCGGACTGGCGGAACGATACGACGCGGCCGTCATTGTCGATGACAGCCATGCCACCGGGGTGCTTGGTCCGCAGGGGAGGGGCACCCCGGCTCACTTTGGTGTGGTCGACCGCATCGAGATCGTGACGAGTACCCTGGGAAAGACACTCGGGGGTGCGACGGGTGGATTCACATCCGGCAGGACGGAGATTGTCGAGTTGCTGCGCCAACGGTCGCGGCCCTATCTGTTTTCCAACTCCCTTCCTCCGCCGATTGCGGCCGGGGCATTCTGTGCACTCGGTCTCGTGGCGCAGGGCGATCATCTTCGGCAACAGCTTCGTGCCAATGCCGCTTTTTTTAGGCATGAGCTGACGACGCTCGGCTTCCGGCTCGTTCCGGGCGAGCATTCCATCATTCCGGTGATGTTGGGTGACGCCGCCCTCGCCACTTCGATGGCGGAGGCCTTGCTCAAAGAAGGGGTCTACGTCGTCGGGTTCAGCTATCCGGTTGTGCCGGAAGGGCAGGCGAGGATCCGGACCCAAATGTCGGCGGCCCATACCCCTGCTCAGTTACAACGGGCTGTGGCGGCGTTTGCAAAGGTGGGTCGAGCTCTCGGCGTCATTCCATAGGCATCCTCACTCGTATCCATCCGAATTGACATTTCGCAGCCAGCTCAGTATTCTCTGGCACTTTATTATGTGAAGGAGTAGGGCTATGAAAGTTATTCTTCAAGAAACCCTGGAAGGGGTAGGGCATCTCGGCGATCTGATCAACGTGGCCGATGGATTTGCGAGAAACTACTTGCTGCCTCGGCGGAAGGCCGTCGAAGCCGACAGTCGGAGCATCAAGGCTTTCGAGCATGCCAAACGAGTAGCGGCTGAGAAAGCCAAGAAGGAAAAGCTGGAAATCGAGGTCCATGCCAAGAAAGTCTCGGCGGTGTCGCTGACGATCGAGATGCAGGCGGGCAAGGACGACAAGCTGTTCGGCTCCGTCACCACGAAAGACATCGCAGAAGGCTTGGCGGCGCAGGGTGTCACGGTGGATCGGCGAAAGATTCAATTGGCACAGCCGATCAAAGAACTCGGTACGGTGGCTGTCCCGATCAAGATGCCGAGGGATGTGGTGGCCACGGTGAAAGTTCATGTGGTGAAGAAGCAAGACGCACAAGAGGCTGAAGCGCCGGCCACATCAGCATAGGGATTCGACGATGGATACGATGAACAGCTATGCACTCGGTTCCTGGGATGCCCTGAAGTCAGCAGATCCTGAGGTTTGTTCGGCGATTGAGGCTGAGGAAATTCGGCAACGCGAGAAGTTGTTGCTGATTGCTTCGGAGAATTTCGCCAGTCCTGCGGTCTTGGCGGCGCAAGGCTCGTTGCTCACCAACAAGTATGCCGAAGGCTATCCTGGGAAGCGGTACTACGGTGGGTGTCAGCATGCGGATGAAGTTGAGAATCTGGCCATCCAGCGCTGTAAGCAAATCTTTGGGGCCGAGCATGTCAATGTACAGCCGCACTCCGGCTCGCAGGCCAACATGGCGGCGTATCTGTCTGTCCTTAAAGCAGGCGATACGATTTTAGGGATGGATCTTGCTCAGGGCGGCCACCTCACACATGGAAGCAAAGTCAATTTCTCAGGAATTCTCTTCCGGGTCTTTTCCTATGGAGTCGATCGCCAGACCGAGACCATTGATTACGACGCCGTTCAGAAGGTTGCGGAAGAGTGCCGTCCACGCATGATCGTGGTCGGAGCCAGTGCCTATGCCAGGATCTTGGATTTCCCTCGCTTCCAGCAGATCGCCAAATCCGTCGGTGCCTATTTGTTGGTGGATATCGCCCACATTGCCGGGCTCATTGCTGCGGGACTTCATCCGAACCCGGTTCCCTATGCGGACTTCGTGACGACGACGACTCATAAGACGCTGCGTGGGCCTCGTGGCGGGGTGACGATGTGTCGAGAAGAATATGCCAAGGCCGTCGACAAATTGGTGTTTCCGGGGCTGCAGGGTGGCCCGTTGATGCATGTCATCGCGGCCAAGGCTGTGGCCTTCAAGGAAGCCTTGTCACCGGGGTTCAAGCGTTATCAACAACAAGTTTTGGCCAATGCGAAAGTGTTGGCACAGGAATTCGTAGATCGCGGCTATAAGATCGTTTCGGGTGGCACCGATACGCATCTCATGCTTCTGAATCTCTCGAACAAGGGAATTACCGGGAAAGAGGCGGACGCGGCGCTCGATGCTGCAGGGATTATCGTCAACAAGAACGCCGTGCCGTACGATGAAAAACCGCCGGCGGTGGCGAGTGGTATCCGCTTAGGGTCGCCCATTGTATCGACACGCGGGATGCGTGAGCCGGAGATGAAACAGATTGTCGCCTTAGTCGACCGTGTTCTCCAGCACCGGCAGGACCAGGCGATCTTGGAAGAGGTTCGTGAGCAGGCCAAAGTTTTGTGCGGCCGGTTCCCAATCTTTCATCCCTACTAGTCAGCCGATAGCCAGAGAGCAGGTCGCCTGCAGTGAAATGTCCCTTCTGCGATGAACTTGAAGACAAAGTAGTCGATTCCCGCATGGCCAAGGAAGGCGAGGTCATCCGTCGCCGTCGCGAATGCCTTGGGTGTAAACGCCGCTATACGACCTACGAGCGTGTCGAGGAGATTCTCCCGGTTGTGGTGAAAAAGGACGGCCGGCGTGAATCGTTCGATCGCAATAAGATTCTCGTGGGCTTAAAAAAAGCCTGCGAAAAACGGCCGATCAGTATCAGCACCATTGAGGCCGTGACCGACCGCATTGAAAAACATATTCAAGAGATGGGCGAGACGGAGATCGAAAGCCGGATCGTAGGGGAAGAAGTGATGAAGGAACTGCATCAATTGGACCAGGTCGCCTATGTCCGATTTGCGTCGGTGTATCGGGAATTCAAGGACATTGACCAATTCATGGACGAGTTGAAGACCTTGGCGCAGGAACGTAGCGAGCCTTGACCCTCGATCACTGTTGCCCCATCTCTCCTCTCAACATGGTTCTGTCTAGGGTATTTATATCCTGCATGGTGGCCAGGCCGGCGATTTGAGTACGAGCAGGATGGTGAGCATGTCCTCCCGAATTATTCAGGCCACTCTTTTAGAGTCTCCATGCCGATGATCAAGCCGCTGTCTCAGCGTGGGAAGCGAAACCAATCGACCTCTGCGGCAACCAGCGTCGCTATCATTGGTGCCGGTCGCGGCGGCACCGCACTGATTGAGATCTTTGCGAACGACCCGTTGGTGCAGATCGTCGGCGTCGCGGAGATCAATCCTGAGGCACCGGGACTTGTATTGGCCAAACAATTGAAAATCCCGGTGACCCAAGACTATCAGCACCTACTCACGATGGAGCGTGTCGACCTGATCATTGATGTGTCGGGGGACCCAGATGTGTGGCAATTTCTCCAAGATTTTCACCGGATGGGTGTGACCGTCATCGGAGGAGTCAGCGCAAAATTCATGTGGGAGCTGATCGAAGCCAGAATTCGGGCAACGGCGGAGATCGAGAAAACCCTGAATAAGTATCAATCCCTCTATCGATTGTATGTGAAGGAAACCGGTGCAGCGGTGACGGATGAACGGACCAGAATCGCCTGCGAGATTCATGATGGATTCGTGCAGATCTTGGCAGGGGTCAACTTCAAGCTCGATTTGTGCCAGCAGCTGCTCCGAAAGAATCCACGCGCAAGTTTGGCCACGCTCAAGGAGAGTAAGGCTCAGTTGAAACTCGCGATTCAGGAGGCCCGCCAGGTCATCTTCAACTTGCGTCCCCTGCACTACGACAAGATGGAATTGATCTCTGCGCTGACGAACTATTTCAAGTCCTATCAGACTCAAACGCACATCACCACCAAGTTCACTGCGTCTGGGGACGAACAGATTCTGTTTCCCAGGACAAAGATGTTTCTCTTTCGCATCATTCAAGAGGCGTTGGGGAATGTTGAAAAACATGCCAAGGCCGATCGAGTGACGATTAAACTGGATATCGATATTGATCGCCTGCGTGTGACGATCACCGATAACGGGATTGGGTTCGATATGGAGACCGTCCTGCGAGACCCTGAAAAGTGGGACCATTTTGGGATCAAAGGGATCTTGGAGCGATCGCGATTGGTGGGGGGAGAGGGACGAGTCGAATCCAAACCGGGGAAAGGCACGCGCATCGTCGTTGAAGTGCCATTGGGCCAGAAGGAGGAGCGACAGCATGGAAAAAATTAAAGTCCTCATCGCCGACGACCATCGGGTCGTCCGAGAAGGGTTAGCAGCCATCCTCAAGACGAAAGAGGACATTCATGTCATCGGTGAGGCACAGGATGGGATGGAAGCGGTGGAGAAAGCTCGCGCACTGCTTCCGGACGTCATTCTGATGGACGTGAGTATGCCGCGGATGGGCGGCGTCGAGGCGACCAGACAGATCAAGCGCGAGTTCCCGCACATCGGGGTTGTCGCATTGACCATGTATGAGGAGCAGCAATACATCTTTGATCTGGTCCGCGCAGGTGCAACAGGGTACTTGTTGAAAGATTCTGAATCGTCGCAGATTGTGGCGGCCATTCGTGCGATTTATCGCGGAGAATCGTTGATTCACCCGTCGGTCGCCAGCAAAATCCTGGCGGAGTTTTCGCTCATGGCCCAAAAAAAAGGGAAAAAGCCAGCATGGGCCGAACATGACTTAACGGAACGAGAAATCACTGTATTGCGATTGGTCGCCGACGGAAAGACCAATAAGGAAATCGCCAACAGCCTGGATTTGAGTGAAAAGACGGTCAAGAATCATGTCCGGAACATCTTTCACAAACTGCAAGTCTACGACCGCACACAGGCGGCCATTCTCGCCATCCGCAAAGGTCTGATCGAGCTGGATCCGAAGCGATAGAGGCTTTCGGCGGACACAGCTCGCTTGCCTGTCACCAGAGGCGCGTGTGCTTCCGTTGAGAGGTGGGAGCACGGGCGCCGCAAGCGAGATGGCCTGTTAGAAGAGCCCTCGAATCACGGTAATCGTGTACGTCGAGCTGTTGACTCCGTCCTCAGCCCTTACGTCAATGTTGACCGGTGTTCCGATCCCAAACCCTGGTGTGACGGTCACCTGGCCGGTCGGGATACCGGGTGCGGCGATCACCGAACCGAGCCCAGACATTGTGGCGTTTGGATCGGATTTTGTCGCCGTGAGCGTGACGCTGCCAACGAGGAGGCCGACCTTCACTTCATAGTTCTTCTTGTCTGGAGTAAAGATCGGTGGATCGAAGGATCCGGCACTTGTCGTCAAGGCTGCCAGACTCGCATTGTTTGAAGGGAGTGGTCGTTTGACGATGAGGCGGTATTCTCGTGGAGCGACTGTAGGATCCGGCGCGGCGACGGTAATGGACAGAGGTAGCTCTGATCCTGGTGCCCCTAACTGGAAAGTCCCGGTACCGGTCTCGAGCCCCGCACCTGCCGTTATGTTCCCAGACATTGCCGCAAGCCGATCAGACTTGGTGGCCGTGACGGTCACCTGTTCAGCCGTGGTCGGTGCTGTCACGGTGTAGGCTGTGGTTGCCGGATCAAACGGACGATCGAAGGTGCCGGGTATGACGGACAACTCCTTTAGCGCATTGTTGCCGGAGAGTCGGTTGACTGTGATCTGGTAAGTTTTCTTGCTGCCGTTTGGTGCGGTCATCTCGATCGACACGAGGATGGACGTTCCTGGCTCACCAAGTGTGATCGGCAATTGTCCTGGATTGATCCCTGGTCCGATGGTCACGGAGCTCAGCCCTGAATTCATCAGCATCGTAGCATTCTGGTCGGATTTGCTTGCCTCGACTGTGACCTGGTCAATAGTGTTGGAAACATTGGCTGTGTAGTCAAGGGTGTTCGCATCAACTCCCGGTACCAACGGCTGAGCGACGTTGTTGGCTGTCACCTTCAAGGCCGATACACTATTGTCGTTCGATAGTCGTGTGACCGCGACACGGTACTTGCTCTCGATCCCATTTTGCGAGGAAGCGACTACCTCGATGGGTGTGGTCGACCCTGGCTGGCCAAGTGACACAGGGTGACCTTGTCCTGCAGGGGTATTCGTTCCGTTAATGAGGATCGTTGTTGTGGTGTCTTTTGGACTCGCCGTCACTGTAATACTGGTCACAACGGTGGGCACGATGGCGGTATAGCTGGTGATATTGCTGGAAAACGCCGGCTGGAGCGTACCGGGGGGGGTGATCACCAAGCTAGAAAGAGGAACTTCTACTGTGTTCTCTGAAGTCGATACGCTGTCTCTGCAACCAGAGGCGCTAAGGCAGAGGGTAACGAGAAAGGCAGCAGTGACCTGGTAGCGTGCGGAAACGAGCAGGTTTCTCATGGACACGTGGTCACTTTCTCAGTACCCGGGAAGATGGTCTCTCTGATCTGACGAATAGCGCAAGTGCATAGAGATGCTATGGGCTGATTTAGGATCTGCATGCCATCACCAAGCACGCGTGCCAATATATGACACCTATAGCGAATCTACGTGGTCGGGTCAATCGAGAGGGCCGAAGAATTTCACGTTTTCACCATAGAGGCCGGCTTCTAAAAGAGTCCTCGGATCGCAGTAATCGAATAGGTCGTTGTGTTGATTCCGTCCTGCGCGATCACAGTCATGTCTACTTTTGTGCCAACCCCAAATCCCGGGGAGATAGTCACCTGGCCGGTTGGGTTACCGGGTAAGGCGATCACCGAGCCAAGCGCAGACATCGTGGCATTTGGATCAGTCTTGGTCGCTGTGATGGTAACGCTGCCGACGAGAAGGCCGACCGTCACGGTATAGTTCAGGCTGTTGGAGACGAAGGGAGGATCCAATGAGCCGGCACTCGCGTTTAAGGCCGACAGACTACTGTCGTTCGAGGGGAGTCGGTTGACAGTGATGGAATAGGTTTTGGAAGTGCCACTGGGCGCAGTGACGGTAAGTGACACCTGTGTTGGAGACCCTGGGCTACTAAGTGAAATGGGTGCATGTCCTGTGGCAACACCCGTTCCGGTTGATACCGAACCAGACATCACGGCGTCCGGGTCGGCTTTGGTCGCAGAGACGTCGACACTGGTGACATGGGTCGCCACATCGACGGTATAGGTCAACTGTTCGGAAGTGAAGGCGGGATTCAGAGTACCGGGTGCCACGCCGAGAGCTGACAAGTTGTTGTTGCTTGAAGGGGCGGCTCGTTTGACCGTGATGGTGTAAGTTTTTACGCTGCCGTCTTGAGCCGCCACATGAATGGAGACATCCTTTTGTGTTCCCGGTCCATCCAGTTGGATGGTAGCTCGTCCTTCATTGGGAACGTCACCCGAAATCACGGCGTTCGAATCCGCCTTGGTTGCCACGATGGCGACATTGGTCACCTTGGTATCCACCTCCACCTTGTAGGCCAACGTTCCTGCAGCAAAGGAGGGACTCAAGGAGCCTGGCGTCACGCTCAATGCCGACAAACTGTTGTTGCTCGATGCTGCGCGGTTGATGGTAATGCGGTAGGTCTTGTTGGTTTGATTTGGAGCCGTCACGGTGATGGCAATAGTCTTACTGGTTCCAGGCCCATCGAGTTGGATGGTGGCCGTTCCCTCGTTGGTCAGACTGCCTGAGAGCACGGCCTCAGGATCAGACTTGCTTGCAGTAACGGTGACACTGGTTACAGTGGTGGCCACATTGACCGCATAGGTCAAATGGTCGGACTTGAAGGCTGGGCCCAGCGGGCCTGGCACGACGGTCAGTGTCTTGAGGTTGTGATCACTTGAGAGCAGTCGTGTCACATGGACTGCATAGGTGCTCTCCGAGCCGGTCTGTGTTGTCAAAACGATAGGGATCGTTTTAGTCGACCCGGGCTGATCGAGGGCAATGGAATGCTGTGTGGTGACGGCCCCATCGATTGATACCGTCACTGTGCTGTCCGCTGGAGTAGCTGTGACCATGATGCTGGTAGCGGCCGTTGGGGCCTCAGCCGTGTAGTTCGTGGTATCGCTTGAAAACGCTGGTTGGAGGGTTGCAGGCGTGATGCTGAGGCTGGCGAGTGGGACAGCGGGTTTATCCGAAACCGACGACGAGTCTTTACAACCGTAGGGAGTCAAACAGAGCACAATGAGGTAAAGGGCAATCCAATCGGCTCTCGCTATAGCAAAAATGTCTTTCATGCTGGTTCCAGAGAGGGTCTGTTGCTGCACGAAGTAATGGATTCATCTGTTCTGGTCAGTGCAGACCGTCAGAGGCGAAACATAGAAGAGTTCAGCCTGGTTCTCACGATTTTTGCAACTCGAACAGCGAATGATAGTTGATATAGCGGATCCGACTGGTCGGGTCAATGGACTGACTAGGAGGGCGGAGGGGCTTGGTGTGTACGAACCTCAGCTCAGTGATGCAGACGCATCGTTGCATATAAGCCGGCTATGGACGATGGGCCCCGTGCCAGTTTCCACTGTCTATCTGCGAGACCTGATGACGGTGATGGTGTAGGACTGTGTTGTCATACCATCCTGTGCGGTGACGGTCAGGTCCACCTCAGTACGTCTTGCAGTTAGTGGGATAGAGATGTGTCCCGTCGGGGTCCCTGTCGCCGCGATCACGGAGCCAAGAGCGGACATCATAGCATTGGGATCGGATTTTGTCGCAGAGATGGTCACGCTGTCCACGTCATTGGGTACGGTTACTCGGTAGCTCAGGATGTTCAAAGCGAAATCAGGATCCAAGGAGCCAGGACTGACCGTCAAGGCAGAGAGAGTATCATCACTGGACGTCAGGGCTCGGTTGACGGTGACAGTGTAGGTTTTTGAGATTCCATTCGATGCCGTGACGACAATCGAGACAATCTTGGTTGTTCCTGGCCCGTCTAGTTTGATCGTTGCGTGCCCTTCGTTCGGCACATCACCCGAGATCACGGCATTGGGATCAGACTTGGTCGCCGAGACAGTGACTTCGGCGGTAGTGCCGGCCACGTTTACCGTGTAGGCTTGAGTGCCTGCAGAAAAGGTAGGAGATAAGGTTCCTGGTGACAGGGTCAAACTCTTGAGGCTGTTGTCTCCACCGCGGGTGCTTATCCTGAGGGTAATGGTGTAGATCTTGGCTCGTCCATCGGAGGACGTGACGGTCAAGGAGACGTCTTTGCTTGATCCGGGACTGGGGGCTTGAATCGTGGTTTGGCCAGTGGCTTGCCCTGCCGGAGCAGTGATGGCACCGGACAACACGTCCTTCGGTTCAGACTTGGTTGCCAAGATGGTGACGTCAGGCTGGTCGCTGGGAAGATCGACGCTGTAACTGGTTGTTTCGCTGGCGAACGGTGGTTGGAGCGATGCGCCGGAGACGGAGAGACTCTCCAATTGAGGTCCCGGATCAATCGCCCCAGTGTCCTTGCAGCCGCCGATACCCAAACCGGTGGTTACAAAGAGAAGGGTGAAAATAAAATGTCGTACAGGGGTGGTGAAGAAGTGTTTCATGATGGACCCACGACATGTGCCTTGCTGGAAACTCTATTGGGTCCAGCTACCCGTGTGAATCAAGATGGGAGGTGCAGATATTACGGAAGGGTTTCCTGGACGGTCTATCCCTACTTGTGTATGGACAAACAGGGTACGTGAAGAGGCGTCCCGAACTGGGTGGGGCAACGCTTCAAGCGGGAGCATGCTGATAGAGGATGCCTGTAATTATGGCCAAGCGGATAATCATTGATAGGCCTTCACGAGCTGATCGATTGACGTGGTTTCCTGATATTCCCGGCGTTTCTTGAGCACGGCGAAGTCGTACTCGAGGGAGTTGAGGTTTGGGGAATACGGTGGCAACAACAGCGTGGCCCCGGTGTGTTGGATGAGCTCCGCCGTTTCCGGGGATTTGTGAAAGGCCGCGTGGTCCCTGATGACCAGGTGCACGCAGGTCAGACGTGGGCACAACCGTACCTTGAGCCAGGCGTTGAACATCTCGGCATCGCACGTGCCGTCGAAGAGGACCGGTTCTCCAAGCTCTGGCCCGATGCGCGCGGCAATGAGCGAGGTGCGAGGTCTTCTAGGCCAGGACGTCAGGCCGTACACGCAGTGTCCCTTGGGGGCATACCCCTAGCGGCGTGTGACGGAAGGTGCGAAGCCGCATTCATCGACATGAACGAGCTGCAGGCTGCGACGTCGGTCCCGCTCCCGAAGACGCAGCAACGTTCTTCGTTGCAGCGGGCTGCGCTCTGTGTAGCCGGTCGGTTTTTTCCGGGTCTCCCCTATCTTGTGGAGGGCGGTCCAGATGCAATGGCGTGAGACCCCGACATGCCGAGCCGCTTGCGCCTGTGTCAGGTCGGATGCGTGGTGACATGACGACGCAAGGCCTCCCAATCCAGTTTGTGAGCGGTGTTGGGCCTAGGACGCTGGTGTGTCAGCCCACCGGGTTTGAGCCACCGGTAGACGCTGGCCTCGCCCACATTGAACCGCCGAGCCGCCTCCACCTTGCTGCCACCACTCCGGACAACATCCACCACTCGTTGGCGCAAATCTCCTGACCCTCTCATGCGCACCCCGTGTCTATCAGTACCTGTGGGCTTAGCTATAAACTGGGAGAAAAACATGATGGGTTTACCTTCTTTCAACTCGTTCGGACCGTTCTCAGCGAGCCGACGTGCGGCCTCAGGTGAAGAAAGTCCGGAGACTGTGGAGCCGAGTTGGGCCAATATGTCCTCAGCCGATCGGCTATGCCAGACGTTGCCTTTCGGTTATTCAACAGTGGAAGGTGTTATGGTCATCAAATGGGGGCTTCTTTCGAATCGTGTCATTGTCAGCAGATACCACGGAATCGTTGCCTTATTGCATCGCGTGTGTTCCTATGCTGGCGCTTGTTGAGACCTGAGTCCAGCCCGACTAGCGCAGCCTTATGCTTCCTTCTTTTCAGGTCTTTCGGCTGAAATCTTCACTGCTGCCTGCGCGCTGCTGAAACGTGTCTGAAACTGGGTCCGGTCCATGCGAGAAGTAGGCTGGTTGCCCTTCCGCCGAACCTCAGCTAGAAAGCATCGTGTTTCCCATCATGGAATGACTGGTTCCTGTTCTCGATGTAGCTCGGCGAGAGTCTCTGCTTCTTCGGCGGCTTTCATGTAATAGTGCATAAAGTCGCGGCAATGAGCGATCAGATCGGCTCTAGTTTCTTTTGGAGTAAGATGCGGAGAAGAAAATACTGCATACCGTTCAGCCATCTGGCGCATCTCCTCCGCTTTTCCTTTTAGACGTAGACTCTCCTGCTCATACCACGCCGCCAATCCACTGTGATCGTTGCGGTCAATCAATTCGCGCGGTGGAGCAGTCGAACAGGCGGTGACGACCACGCTGAACAACAATACGATCCATGCCAAGTGCCGTGAGATCTTCATGAATTTCTCCTTCTTCTTAGTGTTGGATGTTCGCGCGCACGAGACGTAAATGAGTGTTGCAGATGATGGTCATCTTTCAGAAATTCGCGTTCGCAGGGTAACTGCTCCCTACACTTCTTGCCCGGTCTTCCTCGCATATCCGCTCCTGCTCTCGCTCCACCACCGCCACATGACATAGACCGGAGGAATCACGAACAGCGTCAGGATCATGGCCGAAAACACGCCGCCGACTTGCGGGGCGGCGATGCGCTTCATGACATCGGCGCCCGTGCCAGTAGCCCACATGACCGGGATCAACCCGATGACATCGACCAAGCCGATCATCGCCATGGGCCTGATACGTTCGACCGCCCCAAGCTGGACGGTGTCGATCAGATCTTGTAACGTCGTGAGGCCGCCGACCGCTTTGCGTCTGGCACAGGCCTCATCCAAATAGGCCAGCATGACTGCGCTGGTTTCCGCTGCGGTCCCCACGACGGTGATCAGTCCCACCCACACGGCAATACTCATGTTGTAGTCGAGGATCGACAGGTACCAGGCGGCTCCGACCAACGACAACGGCACCCCCGCCATGACCATGAAGGTCTTGGCCACCGACGCAAACGAAAAGTAAAAGGTGACGAAGATGATCACGAGCGTGAGGGGGACGACCAGTTTCAGTCGTTCCTTGACCCGCTGCATGAATTCATACTGACCGGACCAGACGATGGTATAACCGGACGGCAACTGGATCTTGTCCGTCACGGCCTCCTTGAGATCCTCCACATAGCTCCCGACATCACGGCCCGTCATATCAAGGAAGACATAGCCGGCGAGCAGGCCGTTTTCATCACGGATCATGGGAGGGCCGTTGACGAATCGCAGCGTCGCGAGTTGGGCCAGCGGTACTTGGGCGCCCGTCGGTGTGTCTACGATGACTCGCTGGAGCTTCTGTGGATCGTCACGCAATTCCCGAAGATAGCGCACGTTGATCGGATAGCGCTCACGCCCTTCGATCGTCGTCGCGATGTTTTCACCACCGATGGCCGATTCGATGATCCGGCCGACGTCCATGAGTTTGAGTCCGTAGCGGGCGATCTCCTCACGGTTGATTTCGAAATCGAGGAAATAGCCGCCGGATACCCGTTCCGCATAGGCGCTCCTGGTGCCGGGCACATCCTTCAAGACCATCTCCAAATGTTTCCCGATCTCCTCGATCTGCTTCAGGTCTGGCCCGAAGATTTTGATCCCCACAGGAGTGCGGACGCCGGTCGTGAGCATATCGATCCGCGCTTTGATCGGCATGGTCCAGGCATTCGTCACTCCGGGGAACTGAAGCGCGCGATCCATCTCGTCAATCAATCCCTCATAGCTGATGCCGGGTCGCCATCGGTCTTTCGGTTTCAGTTCGACGACGACTTCCATCATGCTGAAGGGCGCGGGATCGGTTGAGGTTTCTGCTCGTCCGGCTTTACCGAACACATGGTCCACTTCGGGGAAGGAACGGAGTTTCTGGTCCATGATCTGCAACATGCGCCCGGCTTCCGTGATGGAGAGGCCCGGCAAGGTCGTCGGCATGTAGAGAATCGTCCCTTCGTAGAGCGGCGGCATGAATTCCGAGCCCATCTTCTGATACAGCGGGACGATGCTGCCCATCAGCGCGAGCGCTCCGATAACGACGGTCTTCCGGTAACAGAGGGCCAGGCGTAGGACGGGTGCGTAGAGCCATTGCAGAGAACGACTGACGGGATGTTTCTGTTCCGGAAAGATCTTGCCGCGAATAAAGGTCGGCAGACAGGCCGGGACCAATGTGATGGCCAAGACCGCGCACATAGCGATGGCCAGGTTATTGGTCCAGGCCAGCGGTTTGAACATCCGGCCTTCTTGCGCTTCCAGCACGAAGACCGGAATGAAGGAGATGGCAATGACCAACACCGACGCGAAAATCGGCGGCCCCACTTCCTTGGCCGAATCGATGAGGATTTGAAGCCGCTCACCGACTCTGCCGTCCCGCTCCCACTCCTCCAGGCGCTTATGGGCATTATCGACCATGACAATCGCCGCATCCACCATGTCGCCGATGGCAACGATGATGCCGCCGAGCGACATGATGTTGATGCCGATTTCCATGAGATACATAGGGATGAAGGCCAACAGCACGGCGATGGGTAGAGTAAGGATGGGGACGACAGCGGAGCGGACATGAAGTAAGAACGCAATAATCAACACCCCGGTCACGAGCAACTCTTCCAGGAGACTTTCGTTAGCCGTGGCGATAGATTCGTGGATCAAGTCGCTGCGATCATAGACCGGGACGATCTTGACGCCTTTCGGCAGAGAGGGCTCGAGTTCCTTGAGCTTGACTTTCACCCGCTCGATGACCGTGAGCGCGTTCTCTCCGAAGCGCATGATCACGATGCCACCTGCCACTTCACCTTGGCCGTTCAATTCCACGAGGCCTCGCCGCATATCAGGCCCCAGCCGGACGGTCGCGACATCGCGCAAGAGAATCGGCGTCCCGTTTTCGTTGACGCCGACTGCGATCTTTTCGATGTCTTCCGCCTTCTTGAGATAGCCACGTCCTCGGATGACATATTCGATGCCGGAAAATTCCACGATGCGCCCACCGACATCGTTGTTGCTTTCGCGAATCGTTTCGACGATGGAAGGAAGGGACAACCGATAGGCCAGGACCTTGGTCGGATCGAGATTGACCTGGTATTGCCGGACGAAGCCTCCGATGCTTGCCACTTCGGCGACACCTTCGACGGATCGTAACCAATACTGAAGATACCAGTCCTGGAAGCTGCGCAGCGAGGCGAGGTCTTGCTGCCCTGATTCATCAACCAAGGCATATTGAAAGATCCAGCCTACGCCGGTCGCGTCCGGGCCGAGTTGCGGTGCCACACCCTCGGGCATCCGCCCCGACAGTTGATTAAGACGCTCGAGAACCCGCGAGCGCGCCCAATAGATGTCCGTGCCGTCCTTGAACAAAATGTAGACATAGGAATAGCCGAAGTCCGAGAAGCCACGGACGACTGTGACGTTGGGAGCCGACAGGAGCGCTGTGACAATCGGATAGGTAATTTGGTCTTCGACGAGATCAGGCGAACGGCCTTGCCAGGTCGTATAGACGATGACTTGTGTGTCGGAGATATCGGGCAGTGCGTCGATCGGCGTCTGCCACATGGCCCAGAGCCCCACGGCAGACAGCGAGAAGACTAAGAGGAAGACGATGAAGCGGTTTCTTGCACTGTAGTCGATAATCCGTTCAACCATGATCGGTCACTCGCTCATCTTCATGCCGGGCATCCCGCCCATACTTTCGATGACCGATTTCAGCCGGCTTTCGCTGTCGATCAGGAAGTTGGCCGAGGTGACGATGTGCTCGCCTTCTTTGAGGCCAGTCAGCACTTCAGACCACTCGCCCGTCTTGATGCCGGTTTTGATCAGGCGTGGCTCGAGCTTCCCGCCGCCCAGATGGAGAAAGACGACTTGTTTTTGGCCCGATTCGATGATGGCCTCTTGCGGGATCGCCAGGCGAGTGCCCAAATTTACCCGCAACTCCACGTTGGCATACATGTCCGGTTTCAGTTTCTCGTCGGCATTAGCGAGCTCAAACCGCACCTTGGCCGTGCGGGTCTTCGGGTCCAACATCGGATAGACGAACCCAACTCGTCCGGTCAGGACCGTGCTCGGATCATAGGAGAGAGTGACGGCGGCTTTTTGCCCGGCCTTCACGAAGGAGAGTTCGTATTCATAGATGTCCGCGAGGATCCAGATGCGGGACAGGTCGACGATGGTGTACAGCTCTTGGCCCGGTTCAACATGGGTGCCTTGCACGACTTCCTTACGAATGACGGTCCCGGCAATCGGTGAATGAATCGGTAAGGTCTTCCTCACCTGCTTCGTCCGTTCCAAGTCGCGGATGTGTTCCTCGGAAATATCCCAGAGGTGCAAGCGATGCCGCGTGGCTTCCAGCAGTTCTTGGGAGCTGCCGGCCACCTCCGGGAATTCGCTCTCGCCGAGCTGCTTCCGGCTTTGAAGCGCCAGTAAATATTCTTCCTGGGTTGCGACCAAATCGGGGCTGTAGATCGTAAACAGCCGCTGTCCCTTCTTTACATGGTCCCCGAGCGCGCTGACGAACAGCTCTTCGATCCACCCGTGAAACTTGATGGTGACTTTCGCAAGCCGGCGCTCATCGACGGCCACGCGTCCTACGGTTCGGATCGTTTTCTCTAAGGGACGGCGGGTTACTTGCCCGTACTTCACGCCGATCGTTTGCAGTCGTTCCGGCGGAATGGTGATCGTACCCGCTTCGGGTGTGAGGCGTGAGGCGTCAGGGGTACGGGACTGTTCCATCCCCGGCATCTCCATGCCGGCCATCTCGTCTTGTTTGGGCTCCGCCGGCAGGAGCATTGCGGGATGCGATGTCAGCCATGCCAAACCGACTATCGTGAGGATCAGGAGTGAACCCTTTCCGATATGCCGACGGCGACTCATGATTTCGGTTTCCTTTCCGATCCATCCAACGGTCCGCCGGTGACGGCTTCGAGGCGGGCCAGCGCTTTTTCATGATTGACCATCTCGCTGTGCAATTCGAGCTGGCTGTCCTGCAACGTCAAGAGACTGTTGAGCAGCGTGAGAAAGTCCACTTTGCCCACAGCATAGCCCGCTTGAGCCGCCTGCAAGCCCAGCGTGGCCTGGGGAATAATGGCATCGCGCAGAATCGTGATCAGCCGTTCAGCTCGCTGTGCTTGGACGAAGCCGTCCTTGACTTGAAACAACAGATCCTGTCTGGCGGCGGCAAAGTCTTCGCGGGCGCTTTCGAGATTCGCGACGGCCTCGCGCACGCCTTGCTTCTGTTTCGTTCCATAAAACAGGGGGATTTTGATGCCCACCATGATCTGATACCCGTTGTCATTGATCTTGTCGTTGCGGATACCGAGCGCCGTCACGTCAAAATCAGGGTAGAACTGTCGCCTCGCCAGCGAGACAGCCTGTTCAGAACGATCGATGCCTTTTGCCGTCGCGAGCAGGGCGGGTGAGAATTCATTCGCCCGTCTGTTAAGTTCTTGGAGCGGGAGTGTCAGCAGGGTGCTGTGTACTTCTTCCGGGGTGCCCAAAGGACCGTCCGGTGGACGATTCAGGAGCCGATTGATCGCTGCATGAAGGCTCTCCTTCTGCTGATCAAGGACGGCCAGCCGATCCAGGACGCGTGAAATTTCGACTTGGGCTCGGAACACATCCTGTTGGGCGGCTTGTCCTACGCTGTATCGAGCCTTGGCCGTCTTCTCGAATTGCGTCAGCAGCGCCTTGTTTCTTTCCACGACATCGATGCTTTTATGGATGAAGTGCAGGTCGTAATAGACCTGCTTGAGCGCGGCAACGAGCCTCAGGCGGGTCGCGTTGTATTCCTGCTCCAACCGTTCGGCGTCACGTTGCGCCACTTCACCCTTCAGCTTGAGTTTCCCCGGAAACGGAATATCTTGGCCGACTCCATACATGACTCCTTCCACAACCGGCGGCACCATGGGCATGCGTTGATAGCCGATTTGGAGACGAGGATCCGGTAAGGTCTGTACTTGCGGCACGACCGCCTGGCCTGCTTCCCAGCGCTCTCGCGCCGCCTTGAGCTCCGGACTGCGGGCAGCTAGCTCCTCGATAAGGACAGAGAGGGAGAGTTGGCTTTCGTCTGCCAGAGCGGAGCCCGTGGCGTTCAGCAGAAGGGAAGCAAAGCTCAAAAACGAAGCAGCCAGGAGACGGCTCAGCCTTTCAGAAAATTGGCGGAATGATGGGTTCACGATGACACCTCCAGATGATGTCGAATGAATGGATCAATGCCGCCTCCCACACATGCGGAGTGGCAGTGAACGAACTGGCGGCGCAAAATTAAATTCGAAGAACCGACGAGGAGGCTATGGAGATGGGGACAATGGAAGAAGCACTGCTCCAAGACCATGGTCTCGAGATGGAGACAGCGATGACAACTGCTGTAGAGCCGATCGATACCGGCGTCTTGTCCAGGTCGCTGGTTGTCGCATGTTTGAGCTGCCGTGCCGGCGACGAGCTAGCGGATGGTGGACACATGATCGTGCCCTCCATCGGGCAGGTCATGTGACTCATCTCTTCAGCCAGCTTCACGACGTCGTCCGCCAGCGTCAGATCCGGCACCGCACACATAGTTCCGATGACCTGGCAGAACGCAAAGAACAGCAGGAGAGCTATTCCACGCACTCTAGTCTGGTGCATCATAACAATTGCTCGCTGGCGTTGACTTTGTCGTATCCGTGGGACGTTAGTCAAGCTCTTTGATCTCACTACAGTTTCAATAGAGCATCTGTCATGCCAAGAGTACACAGCAATGACGAAGTTGGTGTTTTCAATGCTTGGATGGGATGTAAAAGGCTTATGTCGATCTTCTTCCGATTACAGCAGTGGGGCATTTCTGGACAGCTGCGTATCGACGTAACTGTGGCGAATTGCGTCATGTAAGAGGATGAAGTAGAACCACATAGTTAGAGAAATGACGAAAAAGGAAAGAATCTGTCGCTGACTTGATGGTGTCTACCATAATTCTGTCCGTCATTCGACCGCAGCTTCGGCGAGCAGCCACCCGCGTTCGACAACAAGGAGGGGGATCTGCACCAGATACGATTCGTGGTCGGTCTGAGGATGTGGTTTTAGACCAGTAGTGGTTGTCTTCTTGACTCGGTACCTTGGTACAGGGTGTACCTTTTCGCAAAAGATTGCGCTATGACGTCAGGGCTAACAATCGACAACTGGCCAGGATAGCCGGTGTGAACGGCAGACGGTTCGCTACCACCGAGTGACACAACTTGCTTCAGCCGGAAGATCGCAAACCATCAGGATACAGGGTCTACGATCATGACGCGCTTTGACGGCTTCGCTTTGAAAAAATGTGCAGCCTTGGGAATCGGCGCCAGGCATGTTCCGCTCGATCATGTACTTCCGCATGGGCAACTCCTCTCACTGGTGTCGTAAACCGACCGACGTCGGGGTCTCACGGGACTCGCCACAGCAGGTACGCCGCCGTGACAGTTCCCACCAGCGCGCCACCGTAGCACAGCACGTTGATGAGCTCGTTCAGGTGCTTGATCTGAAGCCCATCGTATAGCGTGAACCGGAAACGGTGGGCCCCGTGGAACAGGGAAAGGAAGCAGAACACAAACAGATACACCCGCACAAGCGGTGGCCGAATCAGGGCCAGCAGCGTTTCGTCGCTGGGCGGATCCAGCCATCCCAGGGGGAA
>JAHBWQ010000340.1 GCA_019636915.1 Nitrospira sp.
TCGACCGCCAGGACAAGGGATATCGATGCCGAAGGATGGACAATCTGTCTCGCTGGCGGCTGGCCAGACACTCTTCATGCTCCAGCGGGTCATGCAGTGAGGCGCAGCCATGAATCGTCAGTTCGGAGAGGCATGCTGAGCGTCCTCTGTCTCTGTGGTGTGATTGGAATAGGCGGATGTGCGTGGTTGGGCGGTAAGAACAAGCCTGAGTGGGTCGATGGTCGAGCGTCAGACTATCCATCGTCCCAGTATCTGACCGGGGTCGGTCAAGGCGAGAACCGAAGCACGGCCGAGAATCAAGCCTATGCCGCTGTGGCGCGTATCTTTAAGGCGGAAGTCGCGGCCCAAGCCAAAGATTGGGAAGCCTACCTTGTCACTGAGCATCAGGAGGTCGCAAGTGCTGAGCGGCGGCTGACCATTGATCACGTGACGAAGGTATCGACCGACAAGGTACTTGAAAGTGTGAGCATTGGGGATGCGTGGTACGACGCTCGGATGAGAGTGCATTACGCGTTGGCAGTCGTGAGCCGCTCCCAGGCGGAGGCGTCGGTGACGGACAAGATAGTGATGTTGGATCGTGAGATCGAAGCGGATGTGGGAGAAGCTCGGCAGACGACCGACAAACTTGCGAAGGTGCGCGCGCTTCGGCAGGCCGGCCGGAATCTGGTGCTGCGGGAGGCATACAATACCGATTTGCGGGTGATTCGCTCCAGCGGACAAGGGGTTGCCTCCGGGTATCGAGTCGGAGAATTGTCCAGCGAGTTGACGCACTTCCTCTCCTCGAATTTGGGTGTGGTTCTGCAGATTGCTGGAGACCAGGCAGAACCGATTCAACGGGCGCTGGCCCAAGGGTTGGTTCGTGAGGGATTTCATGTCACGGCTGATTCAGGGGGGGGCGATGCGGAATCCTCGGAGTTGCTGGTTCGGGGCATGACTCGCCTTTTTCCGATTGAGGTGCAGGATCCGAACTTTAGGTATATCCGGTGGTGCAGCGATTTGGAGATTGTGGAGCGTGCCACGCAACGGGTCGTCGGAGCCATCGCACGAGGTGGAAAAGAAGGACATCTGACTGAGCGGGAGGCGACGGCGAAGACACTGCGAGTGATCCAACAAGAATTTTCAACGGAGGTGGCACCGTTGATCACGGCACATATTTTCGGTGAGGCCACATTGCCGGCGACCGCAGCGATGCCTGCCGGTTGTCCACGGGAAGCGTCTGCAGGGAAGCGGTAAACCAACACTCATCATGAGGAGGCGTGAATCGTGAAGAAAACAGACGAACTATCCGTCAGTCGGGCTCCACGTAGCAGGGGGCGGGGGTTGACCAAGTCCGGGCAGAAGGTTTCAAGCCGCCTGGCCAAACGGCGATTGAACGAGCGTCTCAAAGCGGACACGGCATCGTTTAATAAGGGAAATCTTGCCGATACCTTGCGAAAAGAAGGGTACGAGGAAGCTCCGCTCGACGAACTACAAGACCGACTGTCCAAGCTTCAAGGACCGCTTGCCGACATCATTCTGAAAGGGAGGGGGTAACCGAATGCCATACTACTACTACGACTCGACTGCGCTGGTGAAACGCTACAGTATGGAGCGGGGGACACGCATCGTCAATAAGTTGATGGTGAAGCGTGGCAGGGTCGCCATTGTCCCGACCTGGACCGTGACGGATTTTTATTCCGTCCTCTGTGCCCGTGCTCACGAAGGGCAGATCACACGGGATGATTGTTACTCGGTGCTGTACAAGTTTGAAATCGAATCCAAACAGGGACTCTATCAGTTCATCGCTCCTCAGATGGAGACCTATTTGGCCACGAAGGAGCTGGTCTTGGAGTATCCTTTTCTTCGTTCTTCCCAGGTGATGCATCTTGCCTTGGCGTTGGAACTGAAACCGTTGAGATTGACGGTCGTCAGTACGGATACGCAACTCTTGGCGGCCTCGAAGTCAGCCGGGTTGCATATCATTAACCCGGCTGAGGATTAGCTGGAGAGGGGCTTTGTCGTCCCGTGAATGCTAGGTGACTCTGATATTGACGGCCCGTTCACGGGATGTGTCGTGGGCGGTCTGACGAAGGAGTTGAAGGACGACCCGGTTCCAGCCGGCAGGACCGATCCCTGGGGCTCGGATGAGGTTTGGGAGATTGATGTCCGGATCATACGAGCCATCGGGTCGTTGCACCAATACCGGATGATCGACCGTCAGGAGGAGCGGAAGGTCATTGAGGCTATCGCCAATACCGATTGTCTCAATATTCTCGGGGGGGTCTTGTAAATGCCCCTGTCGTCTATAGCAGCGGAGCAGGATCTCTGCGGCTCGGCCTTTGTCGTTATTGCCGGTCAGGTGAAAGAATCGCCCCCCTCTGGTCCAGTTTAGACCTCGTGTGACGATCTGTCGGCAAATTTCCTCAATCAGTTTGGGTGGACCGTTGACAAGGAAGGGTTCATCAAACTCCCGAAGTTTGGCCCGCAGCGCATCCTCTCGTATCAATCCTGTCGTCGCCATAATCTCATCGACCGAGAGGTCGCCGAATCCTTGGAGTGGGGTCCCTACGGCTTCCTCAATTTGCCGCAGGACATCGCGGAGCAGTGCGTACGGGGTCCCGAGCTCGATGACATGAAAGGCGGTACGACGGCGTGACCGCTCGGGCTGGAAGCCGAAAGTTTCAAACGGGACATACACTGCTGCACCGTTCTCGACGATGAACGGATGCTGATGATCAAGGCGTTCCCGCAGTGGCTCGATTTCCGCACGAGTCTTTCCCGAGACGAGGATGATGGGAATATGCTCGGCACGAAGGGCATCCAATGCCGGT
>JAHBWQ010000341.1 GCA_019636915.1 Nitrospira sp.
TTTGCTCAGGGAGAATTGGTCAAGGTCCGCGTGAGCCGATATCTCGTTCATCAATTGGTATTGATGACCAGGGGTGACCTTGCAGAATCCACCCAGCTATTCCAACGCGGTTGATCTCCGCGCTTCGGATAATGAATTACGGTTTACCGGTGAGGGTCAGACTAACCGTCCCATCGCTCATCGTGCGGATATGCAATGCATTGACATCGGCAAATACTCCGATACCCTGGACCGACCCTACGGTTCCGTGCATCGAGACGGATGGACTGAGTGCACGATTCAGTGTAGTGGCCAGTAGGCCTCGCACTCGGTCGGTTGCTGTAGTCACCCCGAGAATGGATTCGCTGGCGATCAGGTCTCGGAACGTCGAGAGGTCGAGCCACGTGACCGTTTTCTGTAACAGCGCTTCTGTCTCGGGGTCATAGCGGAGGCCGCCGATAGAAACCGTCTGTGTGAGTAAGTTTATTTCAGGCTTTCCGACAAAATACACGTGACCGACTGCGTCTCCCGAGAAATCAACCCGCATCACCACCTGGTTGCCGCCATTACCAAAGATCGCGGCGGTTGTAATCAGAATGAAATGCTCTTTCTTCACGACGCGTTTCCCATTGAGCCGGTTAGCAAGGGCCTTGGAGAGCGAGGCGTAGTCCAGGGGGATGTCCGTGACGACATGGAATCCCGTGGGAGTGAGCCGGTTGGCAAGCGTGGTGGGGAGTGTGCCGTAGAGTTGGGCGTCGGCGGCACCGTGGAATCCGGTAGACGTTGGTGGAGTGTCGAGTGGAGGAAGGGCTGCGACTTCAACGGGCGGTTCCGGGCCGAAGACGATGACCGGTTTCGCAGTCACGTGGATCGTGTCAGAGACAGTGGGGCCAGCCCCCGAAAAGCCGCTATGTTGGACTTTGTCAATATTGAATTGAAGCCAGGCCTCCGGTTCCAAACGGATGGGGTTGCGTAGCGTATTCCAGGCATCTTCCACGCGAGATTTGACTGTCAGCGTATTGAGGCGGGTGACCGCGCGGTTGAGTCCTCCGCGGACGACGTCTGCCAGCCTCTGTTTTACTTCCTGAGTCACATCGAGATCGCCGACTCGTATGTGGCATGGATCATTGGTGTTCACGGCCACGCTGGCGACCGATGCCGCCAGACCGTATGTTGGAGTCAGCTCGGTCGCGATACTCCCGTGCACGGTGCCCCTTCGAGGCCATTCACTGCCTTCGCCGCAGTGAAGCGAATTGGCTCCAATTTTATATCGAAGGGCGGTGCCGACGAAGACATGGGAGCTGGAAAGTTCGATCCCTTTCCACCAATCACGGAGAGTCAGGCCCGACTGTGAGCCGTTGGCTTGGTGGACACCGGAAGGCGCCATTGTGAAATCATCTCGCTCCGCATAGTATTTGTAGTCAGTCCCCTTGGGGTGTTTGAGGAGGCTTCCCCAATGGTCGAATTTCTTCGGGATCATGCTGTCATCATTGGTCGCAGTGAGAAACGATGACAGATCAACATGGACAGGAACACTGATACTAGATTCTTGGACTGGAGAAGGTGGGTTCGGTGTTACCGGTAATAGCTTCGGTGCTGGTGGACGGACGATAGGGGTATTCAGTGCGGTGCAACTTGCGAAGGACAGCAACAAGGATAAGGCTACGAGAGAAGTGCTTATCAATTTGGGAAACATCTGCTTTCCCCCTTTAGCTAGTCACAGGTCGTGAGGTGCATGGATTCAAACTATCTTAAGCCTAATGGAAAGTGATCTCCGGTGATTAAGAAACGGGAGCAGGATACCAGAAACGCACGAGCGTTTGTCAGGCCCAGTTGATGGAGTCGGTGCAGGTCTCGTCGTAGGTTGAATTGGGATCCAGAAAGTGCTTCGTCAACCTTTCTTTTTTAGTCGTACCCATACAGCCAGTGGGTCGTCGAAGGGGACACATTCTTGACGGAATGTCGGACGCCTTTTGGAATAAACACTTCGTCGCCCGGCTCGGCGATGATCTCTTTCCCGCCGATCGTCAGCCTGAGCGTCCCGACCATGACGGTCACGAGCTCATTCGTCGCATGGACGAAATCATTCCACTCACGGTCTGGTGGGTCAGTGAACACATCACAGGAGTAGCCTCGCCGGTTCCAATCGCGAGCGACCTGGTTACGGTCTAGCGGCATCGGGAATTTCTGAGGGGTGAGATAGGACATATAGGGCAAAGTTAAGAGATCTGGGTACTTTTCGAGTACGGGTGATTGTAACGTGATGAGTGTGGAACGGGAAGGGCAACTCTATGCCCATCGATATTCATGAATTGAGTGCTCAAAGAATGTGTATTCCCGGAGCAGGGTCAACGGTACACTTCTTTCCGATCGCCGATCTTTAACGACGAGCACGATGAGTTCTTTGTCTTGAATCGTGTAAATGATTCGGCGGTTGCCTTTGCGGACACGATAGAGGGCATCTGCTCCGGCGAGCGCTTTGAGTTTGCGTTCCGCAGGTGGAGCGAGAAGAACGGAGTAGGCCATGGCAGGTTAGAGGCCAAGATTCTTGAGAATCGCATCGAGCGGCTTTGCTCCTTATGTCTGCGTCCTTCGCAGATAGGTGTTCAATGCTTGCAGCAGCGGGAGATGCGCGGGGAGGCGGCCATACACATCCTTGGCGAGCGTTTCGTCGTAGGTATGGGCGGTACGGTTCCGGTCTTCAAGCATGGCCAGCCACCCGGTTTCGTCGTTGATCCAGCTGTTCTTGTAAGCCAGCTTGAAGCAGCCTTTCGGGGATTGGCAGTCGAGTCCTTCGGTTCGTGCCCGTTCTTGAATCACCTTC
>JAHBWQ010000342.1 GCA_019636915.1 Nitrospira sp.
ACAACGATTTCGCAAACTTACTGACACAGCGCCCACGGAAATAGGCTCGTGTGCCCGTCGGTGGATGGAACTCGGCCCGATGGATCTCTTCCTCGTCAACGATTCGTTCGATCAGCTGACTACGCTCCAGCGTGTAGAAGAGCCCTTTTTCTGGACGGATGTCATGGTATTGAAGATCCATTAATTTCACGCGTGGGTCGTCCCATCTACACCCTTTTCGTTCCATGTAGGACTCGATCAAGTGTCGCTTCGCCACCCAATCTAATGAATGGACTAACAACCGCGGATCGCGCTCAAGCTTATTCAGAACATCCTCCCAACGAAGCAGTACATCCTGGGTGGTGGGACCGTGCGCCTGCGAGGCGTAAAACACTTTGGCCGCACTCAGGTAAGCCCGTTGGACCGCCAGCGCCGTGGTAGGCCTTCCACCGGCTAACTTCACCGTCTGCCTGACTTCCAAGTCGCGCGACACCTGTTTGAACACCCGAACCGGCTCTTCGAGTTCGATCTGCGGCAGGTCGGCACCGGCTTCCAGCAGATGCAGCACAATGTCCAAGGTCCCCACCTTGAGATAGGTAGACAACTCCGCCATGTTGGCGTCGCCGGTAATCACATGCAGCCGCCGAAACCTCGCCGAATCTGCATGGGGTTCGTCGCGCGTGTTGATGATCGGGCGCTTGACCATCGTATTGAGGTCCATAAGACATTCGAAAAAGTCCGCGCGCTGAGAGAGCTGATATTCCGTTGGGGTGGTCTGATTTTCAGCACCGACTTTTCCCGCCCCAGCAAAGATCGGCCTGGTGACAAGAAACGGCGTCAACGTCCGTGCAATCCGATCGAACGGCACGGTCCTCGCTACCAAGTAGTTTTCATGGTATCCGTAGCTGTTACCTTTGCCATCAGAGTTATTCTTATAGAGGGTATAGACTTCAACACCTCGTGCGCGGGCCATCGTCTGCAGACACGAAGCCAGAATACGCTCCCCCACCCGTTCAAATGCGACGACCTCTCGAGCGTGCGAACACTCAGGGGTCGAGTACTCTGGATGAGCCCCATCTACATACAACCGCCCGCCGTTCGCCAACACCTTGTTCAACTGGCGGTTATAGTCCGGGTTCGGACGCTCACGCTCTCCCTCGACCTCAAACCCACGTGCATCGACTAAGGGGTTCTCGTGTTCATAGTCCCAGATCGCAGTCGGAGCCGGCAAGTTTGGATAATGCCCGATCACGGCACAGGACCCGGACACTGGGTCCTGTGCCGACACATCTCTCGAGGCAATCCCGAACTCAGTTTCCGTACCAAGCACCCGGGCGGAGTTCATGGCAGTCTGTTCGTTCATCATGTCACTAGAGATAGTGGCCGGTACTGATGGTTTCAATCTGACGATGTTCCGTCGGTCCACCGCTGATGGTCCGAATATGGATGATCTTCTCACCCTTCTTGCCGGCGACTTTGGCCCAATCATCCGGATTGGTCGTATTGGGAAGATCTTCGTGCTCTTTGAACTCTTCACGGATGGCACGGATCAGGTCGTCCGATCGCAAACCGGTCCCCTCATTGGCGATCACCCGCTTCACGGCGAACTTTTTCGCCCGCGAGACGATCCCTTCGATCAACGCGCCACTGGCGAAGTCCTTGAAGTACAGGACTTCCTTTTCACCGTTGGCATAGGTCACTTCGATAAATTTATTTTCTTCGCTGGACGCATACATGGCTTCGACCGTCATCGCGGTCAAGCGGTCGACACGCGCGTGCCGATCCCCTCCATGACGCAGGACGTCCTCCTCGGCGAACGGAAGCTCTGCCGAGAGATACTTGGAGAAAATGTCCCGCGCTGCATCAGCATCTGGACGCCCTACTTTCACTTTAACGTCCAGCCGCCCGGCACGCAGCACGGCGGGATCGATCAAATCCTGACGATTGCTCGCTCCGATGACGATGACATTGCGCAATCGTTCGACACCGTCAATCTCCGAGAGGAATTGAGGGACGATCGTTGATTCAATATCCGAGGACACACCTGTCCCACGGGTTCGAAAGAGCGCATCCATCTCATCAAAAAAGACGATCACTGGGTGTCCATCCTCGGCCCGCTCCTTGGCCTTCTTGAACACCTCACGAACCTGACGCTCCGATTCACCGACGTATTTGTTGAGCAGTTCAGGACCTTTTACATGCAAGAAGTAGCTCCGAATCTCTTTTCCGGATCGATCACCCAGCTTCTTGGCGATCGAGTTGGCCACCGCTTTAGCGATCAGGGTCTTCCCGCAACCAGGGGGCCCATAGAGCAACACCCCTTTGGGCGCGCTGAGTTTATATTCCGCAAAGACCTGTGGATGCAGAAACGGCAGTTCGACGGCATCGCGAACCTGTTCCAACTCCTTCTGAAGGCCGCCGATGTGCGCATAGTCAACATCCGGAACTTCTTCTAAGACCAGCTCTTCCGCTTCGGACCTAGGCAGCTTTTCAATCACATAGCCGGAACGCACATCGTAGAGCAGATGATCTCCCACACTCAGACGTTCAGCCAACAACGGGTCGCCCAGATCAGCCACCTTCTCCTCGTCGAAATGGAGGGTCACCAATGCCCGGCCCCCTTCCAACACATCCTTGAGTCGAACGACTTCGCCTTGACTGTCGAATCCCTTGACCTCAATCACATTGAGAGCTTCATTCAGTACAACTTCTCGTCCCTTCCGTAACTCGGTCCGTTTGATCGACGGATGAAGGCTCACCTTCATTTTCCGCCCCGACACATACACATTGCCCGTTCCGTCTTCG
>JAHBWQ010000343.1 GCA_019636915.1 Nitrospira sp.
GGTTGGTGCTCCCGCTCCCCCCACCGGTGGTCGCAGAGGTATTCGTGGAATTCAGACTCTGATTCCCACTACTATCCACTGCACGAACCCGATAATTGTAGGTGGTACCGCCCGTCACAGTGGTGTCGTTGTAACTGGCCGTGCCGACACTGGCGATCTGCACGAAGTTGATGCAGCCTGTGCTTTGACACCGCTCCACGAGATAGGTGACAGAGCCGGAATTGTCGGTTGCCCCAATCCAGGTCAAATTTACCTGTGATGAGCCGATCGGTGTGGCGACAAGTCCGGAGGGATCTGATGGTGGAATGGAGTCGGTCAGGACCGGCAAATTCACGCTGGCGGTTCGACTCAAGCCACTGGAATCTGTCGCAGTCAATTGAAATTCATAGGAGTATGTTCCAATGCCATGATATTGAATGGCGACTGAGCCCGTTGCTCCAGTGGTGAAGACTTGTGTGTGCGTGTGATCATTGTGGTGCAAGAGAATTGTCCAGTTGAGCCCACTCGAGGGAATCGTCCCATCATCCGGATCGGTTGCGGATCCCTGATACACCACAGTTTGTCCAGGTAAAACACCAGTGCCATTGATGGGAGACTGAATGGTCACCGTCGGGGGTACACTCCCAACCGTAACTTTGACCGTCGCAGATGAGCTTTGATTCGCACCCGCGGTGATCGTTAGTTTGGCTGTGAAGGTTTGGACCGTGGCTGAAACATACGTATGGGATGGATTGGCCGCAGTCGAAGTCTGAGCGTCTCCGAACTCCCACAGATAAGACACTGAGGTGCCACTCGGAATGATCGAGCCGGCACTGGAGAAATTGACGGTGAGAGGCGAATACCCGGATGAAGGTGTGGCTGTCGCCACCGCAGATACCCCGTTAAATCGAATGCGAACAACTCGACCCGTGTTAATCTCAACATAGTACAGCAATCCATCTGGCCCTAACTCTAGGTCGACGGGACCCTGTAGTCCGGTGGCGAAGGGCACGGTACCGGTCATATCGCCAAACTGATTGAAGGTCATTCGCCTGATCCAACCAGCCGCGTAGTCCGAGATGAACCAGGTGTTTCGATAGGTATCCGGATAGGCTGTCGCGGTATAGAACGGTCCCCCAATAGCAGAATTCCCGACAAATGGTGCACCTGCCGCTTCTGGAATACCCGGGTGAGGATATGAAAGGAGCGGAGGCGTTACAACATTGCTTGTTAGCGGGGCACATTGGGTAGGGAAAAATCCTTGATATAGAGGCTGAGGATCCACGCCTTCATAGCATGGCCAACCAAAATTTTTCCCACGCCCTCCACTGAATTCCTCCCATGTATCCCAACCCACATCTCCAATATAGGGCTCCCCAGAGACGGGGTGGAGCGTAAAACGAAATGGATTGCGAAGTCCGTAGTCGTAAACTTTTGATCTTATTGAATTGGTACCATCGTCGAAGGGATTGTCACCTGGAGCATTTCCGTCCTCAGTGATGCGCAAAATTTTCCCACGTGGATCGTTGAGATCTTGCGCGACAAATGCGGCCACATCGGCATTACCAGCCGTGGTGTCCTCTCCATGTCCGACAAAGAGTTTGCCGTCTGATCCAAATCGCAATGTGCCGTTCTCATGGTGGTGGTACTGGGTAGGAATCGTCATGAGAACCGTTTCGCTGTTAGATATTGCGACGTCTGGGTTTTGAGCATTCGCAATAAATCTGGAGAGTCGCTCAGTCTTTGGGCTTGAGTCGTTGGGATTGCCGCCGTCTTCGCGTACATAAATCACATAAACATATCCATTTACGGCAAAGTTTGGGTGCAAGGCTAAGCCAAGCATTCCTCGATCGTCGAATGTGTTCACATTTGCGCTGATATCAAGGAAGGGCGTTGGCAATAACTGGCCATTCTTGTATATCCTGATTACACCGTTTCGTTGCCAAATAAACATGCGCCCGTCACTGGCCCAGGTGACTCCGACCGGGAGGAACTGTGGCAGCGTCGTAACGACTTCTGATGAGAACCCAGGATCACTAAACGTCTGGGCCTGTGTGGCAGAAGGGAAGAAAGGCCCAACGCCGGGACAGAGGAGAGTCAAAAGAACGACAACAACCACAGCCATCGCTCGGAAACGTTTACTACAAAGCACAAGCCCATTGGAATCGAACATAGACCTCTCCCTCTGTGCTGCGTTTAGGTGTCTATTGCTTCAGCGGTTAAAACTGCGGGGGGCGCGCTAAATGGAGTCATGTACTGAAACTTGCATCGTCTGCTTCTAGAGTGCTTACGTCGGCAACAAGTGTATGGCTTTCTCTTAATACCTCATCCGCATCGTCATAGCACATTCTTTGTCCAGGCATAGTGCCTATCGATCAGTCACACGGCAACCCCCCTAAAAGTTGAAAATTAGCAACAATATCCCCTAAAAGTAGGGAGAGAGGGGGCTCCGGAAATTCGGGCAGTATGATAAGTGGAAGCCTGGCTTCACCAAGGCCCCCGAGCGGGGGCCACACAAAGGAGCGAGGCAATGAAGAGAACGAGACGGAATCACGGAGCGACCTTTAAGGCCCAGGTGGCATTGGCGGCTGTCAAAGGGGACAAGACGGTGGCCGAATTGGCCGAGCAGTTCAGTGTCCACCCCACCCAGATCACGGACTGGAAGCAGCAACTGCTGGCCCGGGCGGCAGATGTGTTTGGTGGGGCGACAGCACCATCGGAGATGCCGGATCTCAAGACCCTGCATGCGAAGATTGGCCAACTCACCCTGGAGA
>JAHBWQ010000344.1 GCA_019636915.1 Nitrospira sp.
CTGCGGCATTGCCGGCAGGTGAATAATGGTCGACCAAAAACCGGTCCGTGGGATTTACCTCCAGCAAACAAGGAGTTGGGTCAAGGAATGGAAGTCCCGCTTCTTGTAGGACTTGCTTCCCAATAGGAAGAGTTGAGGGATTTGAAAAATCAGCTTTACTCGGGAAATAAATCAAAATGGGGATCGATCCGGATTCTGTTGCTGAGCGAATGAAACTCTGGAGAATCGATCTATTGATCGACAGCGTATCAGTTGAATAATCCGCTTTCCATTCCGGGTACATTGTCGAGAACAGTCGAAAGAGATACGAGAGATGAAGTGCGCTCGTCTCCCAATCGTTCCGTTTGTAGCCTGGTTGATGGTGAAGAGAGGGAAGATCCGAAGGGGAACTATAGGCGAAGATTTCGCTAGGGGCGATTGTCGGGACATTGATCACGGTCAATTCACCATCGCGGACGATAAAGCGAGGTTTTGAAAAAGGCCAGTCCCACTGAGGAACAGCCAGGAATGGATAGACCCACATCGTGCGAGTAAGATCATGAGAAATGAGACTGAAGAGCACGACGCGTGGTTTTCGACCGGCTGCATCCTTTTTATAACGCAAATAGGCCTGATCGACACCATAGCTGGGAACGCCGTAGTTGAGGAGTTGGAATTTGTCACCCAACATCTGGCCTAGATGAAATGCCCAACTCTCCTCAAATCTCACCTCTTCAGCAAATGTGAACGAGTCGCCCACTAAGGCAATCTCCATGGTTCCCTCGGACTTCGTGACAGACATCCCTGGGCGCGCGGTGCGCGTTCCCAATGAACTGGAGAAGTAGAGCCCATTGGCGCTCTGCCGTTCTGGCCCTACCGTCCAGCCAAGTTGGCTATCAGAGACGATGTAGGAAAGATCGCCATCAGCCTTCTCAATATGTTGTCGGTAACGGAGTTTTACCTTGTCCCAACTTTTGGGATTCAATGGCCGATTGGCAAAGACGTCACCATATGGGGAGGGGAGAGACCCTGCTCTCACAATGAGCTCACCGGTGACCGTAAGCAGGACGAGGGTCACGAGGTTCATTCCTACAATGAGAGCAAACCGGAGGGATCGTGGCCGTCGACTGAGCAGATAGTAATGTATGACAAATCCCCCAGCGGTGAAGAAGGTCGTGATGGCGAAGAGAAAAGTCATCCCCGGCTTGCTGGTGAGGAAGGCGTCGAGGGGCTGGAGCCCTTTTATGTACAGCGTAGCAGCGATGACCACAATCGAGAGTTCCCAAATCGAGAGTGCGGCAAGCAACAGCAATTCCTGATTCGTGAGTGCGGCACCTGAAGTTTGCTTGTCGTCGCTCATGGCTTTCAACCCATCAATTTAAAAAGCATGCTGAGATTCAAAGGCGAACCAGATTGTAGTGCCAGGTCGATTGCCTGATTGAGGTGGCAGTATTTGTTCGAATGTATCAGGCGATATCTAAACAGAAATGCTGGGTTCGTCGGGAGGAAGAACATTCAGGCCAGTATTGAGTATGACGTAGGGCAATAAGTATATCAGTTCGGTCAATTATGCAGCTAGATGGTGAACGCCATAGTAGCAGTGGGTCTTCAACTACATCTACCGAGGAATCCTTAGACATTCAGGGAAAAGCACCTGAGTCAATATGGAGAAGGACTTGAGGTAGGGTTGCAAGGGATGGGTGATCTCAGGCCGGAACTGTTTCAGGGGCGGAAGGTGCCGCAAGGCGAGATAGAGACTTGCTACGCGACAAGTGAGGAGTACCTCAGTGGCGAGGCAGCTCCCCCATAGGTTCTTACGAGCCCAAACTGTGTTGGTGTGGACTTATAAGTCGCGATTTCATGGTGCTATGATGAAACTCTGTTGAGGGGGTACTATTTTTTACCATGGGAAGGGGTGAACCATGACCATCAAGCGGGTGCAGGCGTTTCTGAGTCTCATATGGAGCATTGTGCTTTTCACAGGGGTGGCTGTAGCCGCTGAACCGGCGGATGTTGAGAGGTTCGTGAATGCTCGCATTGAGATCGGGGAGATGATGACCAACTATTTCAAGGGTGGGGCCGGATACGGGGATGGGCAGCGGCCGTCTGCCGAGCGTATGAATGAGATGAGGGCGGATATCAATAACAAGCTGACAGCCATCCTCGCCAAACGAGATCTGACGCTCGATGACTATCGGGCACGCAGCGCAGATGTGTTTGCGGATGATGCGGCGGTCAAGCAGTACCTGAGCGAGCACCCTGACCTCAAACAGCGTTACGATGCGCTTCCGCTCGATCGGATGGGGCGTGGGGGGAGTACTGGGAGAGGGTATTAGGGACATGGACTTGTCTCGATGAGGTGTTCCACAGAGGAATTTTAGCCTATGCAATACGTTCATCTCGGTCGCTCAGGGCTCAAAGTCAGTCGGCTCTGTCTGGGAACGATGAATTTCGGACCCCAGACGAGCGAGCTGGACAGTTTTGCCCTGATGGATCGAGCGTTAGAGCTCGGCATCAACTTTTTTGATACCGCCAACGTGTATGGCTGGAAGCTCGGTGAAGGCTGGACTGAGCAGATCATCGGCCGGTGGCTTGCTCAGGGTGGAGGTCGTCGAGAAAAAGTGGTTCTGGCCACCAAGGTATTCGGTCGCATGGGGGAGTGGCCGAACCAGTCTCGCCTTTCAGCCCGCCATATCAAGCAGGCTTGTGAAGCGAGTCTGCGCCGGCTTCACACAGACTGGATCGATCTG
>JAHBWQ010000345.1 GCA_019636915.1 Nitrospira sp.
TGTGAGGGCTTCGCCCTCTCTCCGATCACGGGGAGAGTACCGCCATGCTCGCTATGGCAAGGGTGCTGCGCTTCGCTCCGCATGGCCTTGCGGCCACTTCGCCCTTGCCTGCCGCTGCGCGTGGCGGTGATGCTGGAGGCATGATCGGCTCCGAGGGATGATCCATGCAGCCCGATCCCACCAAGGGATGACGGCAGGACGGAGCCCTGTCCGGCAGCGCCGGCGCGGACGGACAGACCGCATTGGCTTGGCGAGGGGGTGCGGGTGTCAGGGACAGAGCTCCCTCTGGATGCCTCTCAGAGGCGTCAGGATCGCTCAGGAGAGGCCTTAGGGGGTCGGAGGGTACTTCCCCCACCCCAAAAGCGTCAGAACGCTTCCAGCACGTCCAGAAAGGCCCGTGGCGTGACCATGCGGATCGTCAGGTGCTGGCCGAGGTCGAGAAGATCGCGGTCGCCGGTGACAATCCATTCCGCTCCGGCAGCCATGGCGGCGGCGATGACGTGATCGTCGTCGGGATCGCGGCAGACCGGCCCGATCTCCGGCAATGGCCGCGTGAGAAGCTGGCCAGTCTCGTGCAGCCCGGCGCACCATGCGTCGATGGCCTGATCGGTATGGCCGTAGGCGGCTTTCAGCTTGGGGCTGCGCAGCGAGCGTTTCAGCTCTTCCAGCAGAATCGGCGAGAAATGCAGGGCATAGGCCCCTTCGTCGGCCAACGCGACCACCTGCCCCGGCAGGCTGCCGGGAAACAGGAAGGCGCTGACCAGCACCGACGCATCAACGACGGCGTTCAGCGGCATAGGCCCGGCGTTCTTCGTTCACGACGGCGAGGATTTCCGCTTCCTGCTCGGGCGTCGGCTGGCGGTTGCCGATGCTCACGGGCCGCAACAGGATGCCCGCCTCCGTCACCTGCGCTTCGAGGTAGTCGCCCTCTTCGAGATGGGCGGCCTGCCTGATTTCGCGCGGCAAGGTGATCTGGGCGGCGCGGCGGACGCGGACAAGCGCCATGAGCCGGTCTCCGGCGGTGCAGGTGTCGATCTCAGGCATGCTTATCTCAAATTCGTATTTTGTGGATTTACAATTTTAGTATGCACTATCTCTGCGTGGAATGCAAAAGAAGCTCTAAGGGGCTGGATCAGCCGCCGACGCCTATCTGGTCGAGTTCGTGCACGACGACGGCAGCACCAAGGCCGAGGTCGAGCTTACCTTGCGGCAGATCGCACCGGCCTGACGGTGCCTTTCGGACCTGCTCAGGTAACGCGACGCGCAAGATGTGCGGTGTCTGACACCGCCATCCCGGCAAGGGGCGCAGCCCCGTTGCATCTCCTTGGATAGCATCATCGAAAATATCCGACGGAGTATCAGAATTATTCACGGCAGAAGATCTGTTGGATGAAGAGGATTAAGTGATAGATTCTAATATGGTATTATGTAGTTTTCTTGAAATGGTGTACTACAATGTCTTCCGATAAGGCTATTCTTATTTCCTCTTTCAATAATGAATTTTTCTCGTGTCATCTCAAAAAATATTGATCCATCTCTATATGTTTTTATTTCACTCATATTAAGTTTACGTGCAGCCACCTTTCCTTTATTGGAGATAGCCCATGCGCCTATTACTTTAATGTTGATATTTTCATCAAAGCATTTGCTAATGTAACGAAGTAAATCGGCTATCAAGGTCCAGCCTGCATATAATCCAGCATCCTTAACTTTAGCTATATCTACAATATAGATAGCTTCTGTAGATGGAGTATCGAATTTGCAAATCAAATTTGGAGTTATTTCTTTTTCTTTTATCCTTTGATCTATTATTAAATAATACAAAGCCATAGAAATTGGCAAAGCTATATAGTATCCAAGAATCATAATCTTTTCGTTTTGAATTGAATTAAGTTCAGCAACACGAAATGTTTTATTATCATGATTAAGCCATGAACCCATACGCTCGCTTCCAATTAGCATATAAGCAGCAAACCAGCTTCGTGCTATTTTGTGGATGTTATCCATATCATCAGAGCATGCAAATCTCATGCACACGCATGAAATATCTCCAGCATCAACCGCATGTTCTGGTGGAGCAAAAATAAAAAAGTAAGCAAACATATAAAATAATGCTGCCGCAAAAATTACAATGGATATAAACGAAAATAAGTTTGAGCTTATTAATGATGTAAATCCATCAATAGACGCTGAGCAAAGACCTAGTAGGCTGATAATAACAGTTATGGATGAGACGAATGCCTTCCAAAGCCTTTGTTCTTTCAAAGATTTAAAAAAAGTTTGCAATTTAGCTACGTGTTCGTTATTCATATGCTATGTTCCAAGAAAGCATAAGAAGAGCCTTTTGTGTTGCGGTTGATCCTCACACGGCAATAGCAATCAATCTGCCTTTAATGGCTATTGCGCCAAATAAATTTGCATATGCAAGCCATGCATTAGCTATATCTGTTGCAGCTATTTATATGGCAATAGATAATCATCTAGATAAAACAAGAAGTTATCACGTAAAGGCATCTCAAGAAAGAGAAAGCAATTTTCGTTGTAATCTTAAATAATATTGGTTTTGTATCAAAATCCTACTGATATATCAGATACATAGAAGAATTATTTAGAAAATCATGGATTTTGCCTGACTTAGCTCTATCCATGGAACATTGCGTCATGCATGATTGCGCGCAACGCGCAGATGCAACACAAAGCAACGGCCATGCAATACTCCGC
>JAHBWQ010000346.1 GCA_019636915.1 Nitrospira sp.
TGTCGAAGGTGGGATCGGCGATTGGGACGAAGTCGTAACAAGGTAGCCGTACCGGAAGGTGCGGCTGGATCACCTCCTTTCTAAGGAGCTATAGCACGCAATGGGCCCTGTTCGGGGTTGTTGTGGTGTCCCGTTTCGCAGGCGGATGTTCTGCGGCGGGTGCTCATGGGTGAAACGTCAAACAGTCTGTATGCCCGGGTTGGTCTGATGGCCGGCTGGGTGGATGCTCCATTCTCGTGAGGGGGTGGGGGTTTGTTGCACACTATCGGGGTTCTGAGAGAACACGCGTGGTGCTTTGTGCCCGTGGTTGTCTCTTGGTGCTGGCTGGTTTCCGCCTGTTTGTGCAGTTTCGGCTGCTGGGGTGTTGGGGTTGGTCGGTGTGTGTTGTTTGAGAATTGCATAGTGGATGCGAGCATCAACGCGGAGATGGTGGCACATTCGTGTGTCGTTGTCTTTGTTGTGGTGCTGCAATTTCTAAATGGTTTTTGTAAGCATTTATGTTTTTTGCGTCTACATTCATGTGTCGGCTGTTTGGTCGGGGTGTGGGTGTAGGTGTTGTTGTAAGTGTGTAAGGGCGTTCGGTGGATGCCTTGGTACCAGGAGCCGATGAAGGACGTGGGAGGCTGCGATAAGCCTCGGGGAGCTGTCAACCGAGCTGTGATCCGAGGGTGTCCGAATGGGGAAACCCAGCACGAGTGATGTCGTGTTACCCACCGTTGAATGTATAGGCGGTGTGGAGGGAACGTGGGGAAGTGAAACATCTCAGTACCCATAGGAAGAGAAAACAATTGTGATTCCGTGAGTAGTGGCGAGCGAAAGCGGATTAGGCTAAACCATGCGCATGTGATACTCGGCAGGGGTTGTGCGTGTGGGGTCGTGGGGTCGTTCTGTCTGGTGCTGCCGTGCTGGAGGCGAGTGAGAAAGCTGCATGCTAGGCGAAGTGGCCTGGAATGGTCTGCCGTAGACGGTGAGAGTCCGGTAGTCGAAAGTGTGTGGTCTCGTTTGGAGCGTGTCCCCAAGTAGCAGCGGGCCCGTGAAATCTGCTGTGAATCTGCCGGGACCACCCGGTAAGCCTGAATACTTCCTGGTGACCGATAGCGGACAAGTACCGTGAGGGAAAGGTGAAAAGTACCCCGGGAGGGGAGTGAAATAGTACCTGAAACCGGACGCTTACAATCCGTCAGAGCCTGCGCCCTTCGGGGGTGGGTGATGGCGTGCCTTTTGAAGAATGAGCCTGCGAGTCAGTGCTCAGTGGCAAGGTTAACCCGTGTGGGGTAGCCGTAGCGAAAGCGAGTCTGAATAGGGCGTTTGAGTCGCTGGGTCTGGACCCGAAGCGGAGTGATCTACCCATGGCCAGGGTGAAGCGACGGTAAGACGTCGTGGAGGCCCGAACCCACTTCAGTTGAAAATGGAGGGGATGAGCTGTGGGTAGGGGTGAAAGGCCAATCAAACTCCGTGATAGCTGGTTCTCCCCGAAATGCATTTAGGTGCAGCGTCCCGTGTTTCTTGCCGGAGGTAGAGCTACTGGATGGCCGATGGGCCCTACTAGGTTACTGACGTCAGCCAAACTCCGAATGCCGGTAAGTGAGAGCGGGGCAGTGAGACTGCGGGCGATAAGGTTCGTAGTCGAGAGGGAAACAGCCCAGATCGCCGGCTAAGGCCCCTAAGCGTGTACTAAGTGGAAAAGGATGTGGGATCGCGAAGACAACCAGGAGGTTGGCTTAGAAGCAGCCACCCTTGAAAGAGTGCGTAATAGCTCACTGGTCAAGTGGTCCTGCGCCGACAATGTAGCGGGGCTCAAGTACACCGCCGAAGCCGCGGCACTCACACAATACATCGGCTTTTCCCTGCGGGGGATTGTCTAGTGGTGTGGGTGGGTAGGGGAGCGTCCTGCATCCGTGGAAGCAGCGGAGTGATCCAGCTGTGGAGGGTGTGGGAGTGAGAATGCAGGCATGAGTAGCGAAAGCAGAGTGAGAAACTCTGCCGCCGAATGACCAAGGGTTCCTGGGCCAGGTTAATCCGCCCAGGGTGAGTCGGGACCTAAGGCGAGGCCGACAGGCGTAGTCGATGGACAACGGGTTGATATTCCCGTACCCGTGTATCCGCGCCCAGTGGCGAATCAATTGTACTAACCATCCAAATCCCTATGGACCGCCTTCGGGTGGCCGGCGGGTGCTGCATGGGACCTCGGTTGTAGTAGTCAAGCGATGGGGTGACGCAGGAAGGTAGTGGAGCCAGTCGATGGTAGTGCTGGTGTAAGCCCGTAGGGAGGGACATAGGCAAATCCGTGTCCCACATATCCTGAGAGGTGATGCGTAGCCGTTGAGGCGAAATCCATGATCCTATGCTGCCGAGAAAAGCCTCTAGCGAGCTGGTACACGGCCCGTACCCCAAACCGACACAGGTGGTCAGGTAGAGAATACTAAGGCGATCGAGAGAACTGTGGTTAAGGAACTCGGCAAAATGCCCCCGTAACTTCGGGAGAAGGGGGACCAGCCCTGGTGACGAAACTTGCTTTCCGAGCTGGGGGTGGTCGCAGAGACCAGAGAGAAGCGACTGTTTACTAAAAACACAGGTCCGTGCGAAGTCGTAAGACGATGTATACGGACTGACGCCTGCCCGGTGCTGGAAGGTTAAGAGGACCGGTCAGCCACTTCGGTGGCGAAGCTGA
>JAHBWQ010000347.1 GCA_019636915.1 Nitrospira sp.
GAATCGAGATTCAGCGTGTCGTACTGGCGTTCCAATCCCCGGAACAGGGCCTCAATTGATTTCTTCTGCGATTGGGCCCCGATGACTTCGTTCTCCAAGATCAGGCCCCACTGACTCGGGGAACAGCCCGGCTCTTTGAAACACTGGGCATTGCGATACCACGCCATATCGTGGAAGTTGCCGGTAAAGCCCGCTACTGTCCCATATAGCTGTCTATAGAACGATACCGTATCGATCATGTAGCGCAGATCATTCATCGTCTCCTGCGCGTTGTCCCAGATGAACAAGCCAGGGTTCATCGTGTTTTGCAGCATGTTCACATATTGCTGCAGCTGCAGCCGATATTGCTCGATTTGCTTTAGTTGCTGGGCCATGTTCGAGATCGCCCCTGTCATCGACGGGGCTAGCACGGCGCCGTCGAAGGTGGGAATGCCACTGCCGTAGCTCGGCGTCAGTGGAGACAGAAAGACGGCTGACAACACGAGGCCTGCCAGACGGTGTACACGATGCTTCATGGAGTCTCCTTTCCTGCGTAATCAAACTCTTGGTACGGTTTCGGCAGCACGAGGTCTTTGACGACCACGACGTTGAACCGATATCCAGGACGAATGGTCAACTCCGGCGCGACACTCAGGTTTTTCGCGATGAGCTGCGCCGTCACTTGTCCTAATTGCAGGCCGAGGGCTTGGCTCATGGCGGTCCCGGCACTGTATTGAGGAATGGCGACTTGACCGGGAAGGCCCGTCCCTTGCGCTTGTTGCTGGCTGAACGTAACGCCGGCCGTCACCGCCGACATCAAGAGGGCGGATCCGAACAGCCGAATATAATGGTTATTGACCAGATCGGTGAGGCCGGATGCCCCTGAACCGGTAGCCCCCGGCATGGAACCGAGATCGAGTGTTTTCCCGTCGGGATACCCTAAGCGTTGCCACGCCACCAACAGAGCTTTCTGCCCATATCCGACATCACTTGAATAGGTCCCGATGAGTTTGGTGCCCTGTGGGATCAAGAGTTGTGTCCTGGTGGGCGTATCGTACACATGCTGCGACACTTGCGCGATGATCTGACCCGGCAAGGAGGAATCGATTTCGGACAGCATGAGCGCCGGGAGCACATCACCGGCTTGAATCACGAATTGCGCACGAGGCGAGAGCTGTTGTCCGTCGTGTTTCCATCGGTCTCCTCCTACTGGATGTTCAGGACTGGTGGTCCCGCTCTTGGCGCTGAGTTTGGAAGCCGGCGACGACTCCGATCCTCCGTCAAAGGGACTCAGCATCCCGGCTTGCCGCAATTGCGTGAGTTGCGCCTGATAGGCCTTCGTGGGGTCGTCACTCCGCGCCGCATCAGCCACCTGTTGTTGGGCGTCGGCCAAGCGGTTGCGCTGGTCGTTTGATGACACAGGCTCCGACTGACTCGTCATCGGCCGCGCGGGCTTCTCGCTCCGCACGAGCGAAAAGGTGACGGTGGAAGGCGCTTTGAGGGCGTCCTGCAGCTGTTGGATCTTGGCGAGTCGGAGGGCGTCCCGTTCCTCACTCGATGGTGTTTTCGAGAGTGGCTTGCCAGAGACGAGTTGTAATCCTCCGGCTCGATTCGGCATCGGTGGCGCATCAAGATCATCAGGCCGTGCGATGAGGATATTCGCGTTCCCTTGTCCTTCCGCGTCGAGACTCCCCGCCCCGACCAGCGCGGTCTCAGGCTGAGTGAGCTCGTTGCGCATGAGAGGCTTCGAGGGCGCGGCCGGGATCACGCCGCCCAGATGTGATCCCGCGATCCGATCCGCCAGCGCCAGCGTCCCACCCCCTTTGCTTTGTGCAGACGGCCCTGTGGTCGATTTCAACATCTGCGCTTGTTGCTGGGCCCGGTCACTCGCCACCAGCGCCACCACGAGGGCGACCACCGCGATCAACCCAATCCCGAGATAGAGCGGAAGTTTATTGGCGCGACGAACCCCAGCTCCGGGTGAGATGGACCCCGGGGACCGCTCAGGAGACATCTGAGGATTGGCGGAGTGACTCACGTCCCCTTACTCCTTCCGCACCCAGGCCCCCGCCTGTGCGAGTACTTGTTGGTCCATGCGATAGACCCGGCTTAACGACTGCGATCCGATAAAGACGGTGACTCGGTAGAGGCGAGATTCAAATGGACCATCGACCACATAGCCAAACGGCAGGCCCACTTCGCGGCTCACAGCCGGCTGGACTGGTCCTGACATGTCGTCTCGTGTGGAGATGGCCGTTCGAGTGTTCACGCGATGCTCCATCAACGCATACCCTTTTCGCCGTAACGCCTCGATCAGCGCCAGGCCGTAGGGATCTGTGGCGGGGTGGGTCAACGCGAGACGGGTGTGGGCTGCAGGGTACAAGGCCTCCATCCTCGTGACCGTATCCTGGGCCAGCCGTTCCGGCATCTGTGGCGGAACAGTTCCACCCACCAGATAGCCATAGGGCGACGGATTGACACAGCCAGCGAGCAGGAGTCCGATCCCGAGAAGAACAGACAGCCGTCGCCTCATCATTTCCTCCGTTGGATTATCACCCGATCTTGGTTCGATCCGACCCCTGCGACCAACACCGCTTTCTCAAAGACGGTATCGACGATATACCGCCGATCTTGCAGACTGTAGTTCACCATCACTTCCTCGGCATCGGTGAACAATCCTCCCTCTTT
>JAHBWQ010000348.1 GCA_019636915.1 Nitrospira sp.
ATTCGTCCACTCTCGCACCTCTCCGCATCGAGAAGTGCAAAGGCGAGCATCTTAGCATGCGTATCCAGCAGCAGCAAGGCAAACGAAGGCGCCGTTAGACAACGACCTTCTTAGTCGGAGGGTCATTCGGTGGGGGCGCGCCATTAGATAGATGAATATGCAACGCGCGATTGAGAGCACGCTAGATTCAAGGGGAAGGTAATTGATAGGGCATCATAATTACCGAATCGGGCCATTCATACTAGGTATGGAATACCCTCGGTCGTATGGGTTGACACTTGCATGGGTCCGACGGTACAACGCTATACAACATCGCGTGTTTAGGCTGTCTTAGTTACTAAATAGAAACAGCTCCGCGGCGTCCTCCACTGTGCGAGAGTGGCGGAACTGGCAGACGCGCGAGACTTAGGATCTCGTGGGTAACCGTGGGGGTTCAAGTCCCCCCTCTCGCACCACTCATTCCGAATCTCCTTATTTGGATTGGAGCCCGATTTTGACGATAAAGATGGAAGTCACTGAGTTAGGGCCGATGAAACGTGCTTTGAAAATAGAGGTGCCAGCTGCAGAGGTCGCTCAGCAATTTTCGCGAGCATATGTGGAACTGAACCGTCAGGTGCATGTGCCCGGGTTTCGACCGGGGAAAGCCCCATTGGCAATCTTAGAAAAGCGGTATGCCAAGACGGTTGAAGAAGATGTCATTCGAAAACTGGTTCCAGACTTTTATGATCGCGCGATCAAAGAAGCTGGGATCCATCCGGTTGTGGTAGAGATACCTTCCCTAGATCGCGTCAAGATCAAAAAAGATTCCCCGTTTACGTTTACGGCGACGGTCGAAATCAAACCCACTATCGAGCTTCGTGACTATAAGGCCCCGAGTCCTATGTCCCTGCAAGCCGACAAGCGTACGGTTGCCGAAGAACAAGTGGACCGCGCGCTCGAGGTATTCAGAGAACAACAGGCCCGCTTGGATGCCGCCCCAACTCGTACAGCTTTGGCCGATGGAGATTATGCCATCGTTGATCTGGAGGGATTCCTGGACGGTGTGGCTCTTGAAGGGACGAAGAAAGAAGGCCAACTGCATCGTGTGGGTTCGAAGGCTGCCTTGCTGGGGATTGAAATAGATGCTCACCTTCTTGGGAGACAAGAAGGTGATATAGTGGACATCCCTCAAACCTATCCTGTAAGCCATCCGGATCACCGAGTCGCGGGGAAGGTGGTTCAATTTCGCTTAGCCATCAAGGGAGTCAAACGTAAGACGCTTCCAGCCCTTGATGATGAATTCGCGAAAGATTGTGGACCATATGCTTCTCTCCACGACTTACGAGAAAAGCTACGTGGTGAAATGGAAAAGGCGCTCAAGAAAGATATCGAGGAATCGTACAAGGATACCCTTCTCAAACGCCTCATTGAGACCCATCACTTTGATCTCCCCGACACACTCGTTGAACGAGAGTTGACCACGATCGTACGGCAGCAACTGCAAACACAACAGCGTGGCAAAGTCACTGACGCCCTTCCCACACCGCATGCGGAGGAAGTGAAGACAATCCGCGAAGCGCACCGTGAAGAAGCACATCGCCGTGTCAAAGCAGGACTGATCCTCGAAGCCATCGCTGAGAAGGAGAGCTTGTCCGTGAGTCAGGAGGATCTAAACAACGAAGTCGCTCGATTGGCCAAGGAACTTCGGGTGCCGTTGGCCGATCTTGTGAAAATGATCCAGGCAGGCGGTCAAGATTCCATTGAGGAATTGCGTGCGCGGATCTTGGCCGACAAAGCACTGGATCTTGTCTATCGTCAAGCAGTCATTCAGGGGTAGATCGGCGCTCGATCATGCCGTGTGTTTCGCGCCGAAACTCTTTGAGGAAAGGAAGCGAACGACATGTTGGTTCCGATCGTAGTCGAGCAAACTAATCGAGGCGAACGTGCTTATGACATCTATTCTCGCCTCCTCAAGGATCGTATCATTTTCCTTGGAGCCCCTATTGATGATGTGTTTGCCAATCTGGTCATCGCGCAACTATTGTTTCTTGAGGCAGAGGATCCTGAGAAGGACATCAACCTCTATGTGAATTCACCGGGTGGAAGCGTAACTGCTGGTTTAGGCATTTACGATACCATGCAGTACGTGAAGCCTCCGATTAACACCATATGCCTCGGTCAAGCCGCTAGTATGGGAGCGTTGTTATTGACCGCCGGAACAAAAGGGAAGCGGTTTGCGTTACCCAATGCTCGTGTGATGATTCATCAACCGCTTGGTGGCTTCCAAGGGCAAGCGACAGAAATCGACATTCACGCTCGAGAAATCTTGAAGATTCGTGAACGGCTGAATGAGATTATGGCGAAGCATACGGGACAACCGATCGAGAAGATCGCCCATGACACCGAACGCGATTATTTCATGTCAGGTGAAGAAGCAAAACGATATGGCCTCATTGATGAGGTCATTACGCGACCACCCAAGTTTCTGAAGGTGGGTGAGTCTGGAGACGGGGCAAAAGGTAAGTAACACAGGAGGGCACATGGCCAAGCAGGAAAAGATGGACCGACACTTGCGGTGTTCTTTTTGTGGCAAGAGCCGTGATGAGGTCCGGAAGCTGATCGCCGGGCCGACGGTCTATATCTGTGATGAATGTGTCAACCTCTGCAATGACATCATCGCTGAGG
>JAHBWQ010000349.1 GCA_019636915.1 Nitrospira sp.
GGACGAGGAGGAGCCACTTTTTCCAGCGCCAGACTGATCGAACTGGCTTCCGCTTTGCCGACCCAGATCGGGAGCATCTCAACCTGATCATCGTCCCGCAGAATGACGATGTACGCATTGTTGTAAGGGTCGAACATCAACCCCTTGACCTGCATCTGCGTAATCATCTGTACCCCTCATCGTCCTTACGGGAACAAAGCACACATGAATGCACCGTACCACTTTCTGATTTGCCATGTCAACGAAGTTGGCGACAACGCAGGGGAAAAGTTCGGTCGGATTCCTATGAAACCAAGCCTGGAAGGCAACAATCAGCCACCGGTCGGTCGATAGTTCTCCGCAACTTTTGATGTATCCACCGGCTCACCGAGCTTCAAGAACGCTTTCATCTGCTTGCGCACGAGCTCGCGGCCGCTCTCGTCGCCGAGATTCACGTGATATTCATTGATCACCATCACGCGCATCCCTTCCCACTTTTTCCAACAGCTCAGACAGACCTTGCTTCTGATCTCGGCCTCAAGCTTACCCAGAAACAGGGGAGTCGAAATCGCTTCACCGCTTTGCCCACAGGTCACACATGCAACCTCTGCCATATTGATCACACTCCTTTTTTCAACATACAATTAGATGAAAGCGTCAGCAAAAACCCAATTGCATATCACGAGCCATTCTAACAGAGATGTTTCAATGAAAAAAAGATCGAGTTCCCGAGTCCACATGGTTTGTGACGAAACCTTTTGGATCGCGCATCTCGAGACGTGTGGCGACCAACAGTTTCATGTTGAAGGGTTTCAGGTTCTTCGTTTCTGCATAACATGAAACGTTGAATGTGAAACTAAGGATCAGTGACATACTTGAATTTTGGGAAGGTATGAGATCCAGGGGGCGTGAATCAAGTGTTAGGGCTTGCGCAGAAGCAAGCCCTTCAATCTGTGTCTTTGCCTTCCCAAAATCGATGCCTCTTAGCGTTTCTTCCGATTAGCCAAATGTCCTGAACGCACCTGGCAGGCCAGGACGTCGCAGATCACCCTGGTGGCCATGAGGCTGGTGATCTCTGCTGCGTCGTAGGGCGGTGAGCATTCGACGATTTCCATTCCCGCCAGCGGTTTCGTGTCCGCGATGATCTGCAGAAACTTCAACACTTCGCGCGGCAGAAATCCACCAGGCTCCGGCCAGCCCGTGCCCGGCACAAACGCCGCATCTAAACAGTCCACATCGAAGCTCAGCCACACCGCATCAACTCCGTCAAACGCCACTTCGAGTGCTTGCTTCGCGGCATTCTCGATACCCATTTCTACACAGTCGGTCACGGTCATGATCGTGGTTTGCCGTTCGCGGCCTGATTTCACGCCTGGTCTGGGGGCCTGCCAACCGCCGATGCCGATCTGGACGAGATTTTTCGCCGGTACGTTGGGAATATTCGTCGCATGAAACCAGGGCGTCGTGTGCATGCGTTCGTCGAGATCCGTCTCCTGCGTGTCGACATGACGGTCGAAGTGCAAGATGCCGAGCTTCTTGCCGTTCATATTCTGCGCCACACCCCGTACAGTGGCAAAACCCAAGGAATGGTCTCCACCAAGCACGACAGGGAAAGCCCCGCTCGCATAGACATGGCCCACGCCCTTGCTGACTTGGTCGAAGGTCTTTTCGATATTGCCGGGAATAGTGAACACGTCGCCGAGATCGCACATGGAGATCGACTCCCGGAGATCCACACCAAGTTCAAAGCTATAGGTACCGTACAACGCGGAGATCTTGCGGATGCCTTGGGGGCCAAATCGGGTCCCTGCCCGATAGGTGGTCCCACCGTCGAACGGCGCCCCAAGAATGGCGACGTCGTATTCTCCACATTTGCGGACATCCTCGATGTATGGCGCTTTGGTGAAGGTATTGATGCCGGCGAAATGGGGGAGTTCCCCACGACTGAACGTGGGAATGCGGCGATCTTTGATGGAATCGGCCGCGGGCAGGCCCAATTCAAGACCTCGGGCGATTTCTTCTTCATATTTCGTGGTCGGCAGCAGCGCCTCCGCTTCGACTGCAAACTTGGCCTCTGGCCCGTATTTGTCGTGCAGGGGAACCTTGCCTTGGTATGTTCGCTTCTTTGCCATGCGTGCTCCTTTCTAACGGATGAATGGATTCCGACTGTCTGTAAAACGCTCCGTACCGTATCGGTCTTGCTTGACCGCCCTTGTCATTCTTGTGGTTCGATCTTTCCCGGCTGGGCTGATGCCTTGTTCCTGCTCACAAGGATATGAAGCGTCGTCAATGTGAGTATGCCTCCCAGTACGAGCGGGACCGCCCATAGTTGCCACCAGGGGGCGTTGGGCGACGTGGCATAGAGACGCGGCCATGCGATGTTGGCAAGTTCAAAGACCGACCAGAGGAACGCTACCGTATTGATCGGTAATCCCCAGGTGCCCAGTCTCAATTCGCCCGATGCAGGATCCCAGCGACCCGTAAGCCGAGTGTAGAGCCCCACGCCCGTGGTCATCGCAAACATGGCGTACAACCCACCTGTGCCGAATGCCAATACTGTGGCCACGGCTTCGTCGTTGAGACCGAATAACAATCCAAGGGCGGCCAGCAGTACCGTGAACAGTACAGCATTCCGTGGAGCGCCGGCAGTGGTAATCCGACTGAGGACGGCCGGCATACT
>JAHBWQ010000035.1 GCA_019636915.1 Nitrospira sp.
CCCGTTGCATGTCTTGTGGAATATCGACATTCTTCACCTCAACGGCCGCGACCTTCACACCCCATGGTTCAGTCTGCTGATCGATGATGCGCTGCAGTTCGGCGTTGATGTCGTCACGCTTCGACAGTAAGTCATCGAATTGGCTCTGCCCTAGCACGCTACGCAAAGTGGTTTGAGCGACTTGTGAGGTGGAGTACAGGTAGTCCTGAACGGCCAGGACGGCGCGTTGCGGATCTACGACTCTAAGAAAAATGACGGCGTTTACCTTCACCGAGATATTGTCGCGCGTGATGACATCCTGCGAGGGGACTTCCATGGTGACGGTTTGGAGATTGACTCGGACCATCTGCTGCAGTCCTGGAACCACCAATCTGATTCCCGGGCCTTTGACTGTGTGGAACTTGCCGAGAACAAACACCACAAGCCGTTCGTATTCCATGACCCGTTTAAAACTCGCATAGAGCAGAAGGCCTAATAAGACGAATGGCAGCAGCAGTGACATCGCAGCTCCTTATCTTGGGAGCGGTTATTGGTGAGGTGGGGCCACGGTCACCGTCAGCCCCTCGACCGACACCACCTCAGCAGTCTCCCCTTGTCGAATCGGACGTTGACTGATCGCATCCCAAATTTCACCATGGACCGTGATTTGGCCATGTGGGTTCAAGTCTGTCTTGGCGATGGCGAGCGAGCCGATCATACCCTCTGTTCCGGTGACCGGTTTGCCGCGACCACTTTTTACGGCCATCCACGCTACGACTCCGATGAAGCCGCCGAGGGTCAGGACCGTCGGCAATAAAAATGACAAGGACACTTGGAGGTAGGGCGCATCACTCTTGATAAGTAGGAGACCGCCTAGGGTCATCGCAGCCAGGCCGCCAAGCGCCAGCAGCCCATAGCTGGTGATGGAAATCTCTAGGAGTAGGAAGACGGCGCCGAGGATGACCAGCAGGGCCCCGGCATAGTTTACGGGAAGCGACTGGAGTGAATAGAACGCCAGAATCAAACTGATAGCGCCGATAATTCCAGGGAGGATCGCTCCGGGACTATAGAGTTCGGCCATGATTCCGATCGTCCCGATCGACATCAGAAGATAGGCGATGTTGGGGTCACTCAGGATCTTGAGCCATTCGAGGCGCGTCCCCATGGGAAAGTCGTGAAGCGTCGCGGCGTCGGTGGCGAGCGTGATCGAACCGTTGGGAAGACTGACCTTTCGGCCGTTCAACTGTTTCAATAGCGCAGGCATGTTCTCAGCCACGATGTCGATGATCTTGAGCTTGATGGCTTCTTGCTCTGTGACGGAGACACTCTTTCGAACTGCCTCTTCAGCCCAGGAGACGTTGCGACCATGTTGGTCTGCAATACTCTTGATATACGCCACAGCGTCATTCTCAACTTTCTCCTTCATCGTGCTGTCCATCTCACCGCCGCCCATGGCCACCGGGTGGGCCGCTCCGATGTTCGTTCCGGGCGCCATGGCGGCCACATGGGCAGCCATCGTGAGAAAGACGCCGGCAGAAGCGGCACGGCCTCCTGAAGGCGCAATGAAGACGATGACGGGAGTGGTGGAGGCGGTCATCTCTTTGATCATCAGGCGCATGGAGGTGTCTAACCCTCCTGGTGTGTCCAGTTTCAGGACGAGGGCCTGGGCACCAGACGATTGTGCGAATGTGAGGGCATCGTGCAGATATTCCGCCGCAACAGGGTTAATAACCCCTTCATAGGTTGCCATCACGATCTCAGCGCTATGAGCAGGACTCAGGGAGAGAAGCGGACAACAGGCCACGCCGAGGCTCACAATGGCGGTTGTGAGGCGATGCTGATGAAAACAGGCCCTGTGCCGACTCTGAAGAAGCATTGTCGGAAGTATCTAAGGATAAGAGGATCTTACGGGCCCCTCAGTACCCTGTCAAGGAAGGGCTATCGGTTGCAAACCGAGGAAGGAACCTCCTAGAATGCGCGCCATGTCTCAGCTTGCCAGTGGCGACCGTATCCATCTTGTCGATCAAAAAAGACGGCAGTATGCCCTCACTTTGAAGGCAGGAGAAACGTACCAATTCAGCGGACAACGGATCGCCCATGATGCGCTCATCGGCCGTCCGGACGGGTCCATTGTAACGCTCTCCGGCGGGAAGAAGATGGTGGCGCTCAAACCGACCTTCGGTGACTATGTGCTCAAAATGCCTCGTGGGGCTCAGGTCCTCTATCCCAAGGACCTGGCGATCATTCCGATGTGGGCGGACGTCTATCCCGGGGCGCGAGTCTTCGAGGCGGGGACTGGGTCAGGGGCCATGACCATGGCGCTCTTGCGCGCGGTGGGGCCAAGCGGTTTGGTTGTAACCTATGAAATCAGGGAAGACTTTTCCCAGACGGCGCAGACCAATATTACTCGCTATATGAACCCTGCGAACTTGCGCTGTTTCCGGAAGAGCGCGTATGAGGGCATCGACCTCCTGGACGATCAGGTGCCGTTTGACCGAGTCGTGCTTGATCTTCCGGAACCCTGGCAGGTGATTCCGCATGCCGCCAACGCCCTTCGGTCAGGTGGCATCTATCTGAGTTTTGTCCCAACGATTCCGCAAGTGATGCAAACCGTCGAAGCGCTTGAACGGGCGACGGTGTTCGGGATGATTGAAACCTTTGAGACGTTGCTGCGGACTTGGTCGATCCAAGGTCGGAGTGTGAGGCCGGATCATCGGATGGTTGCCCATTCGGGATTCATCACCGTGGCGCGCAAGGTGGAGCCGGGCTTGTTGGGTCCAACGATGAACAAATCGAGGTCTATCGTCGAAGCGTCAGAGGATACTTCTGACGAAGCGGAAGAGGAGCAGGAGTCATGAACAGGATGGAAGGCAAGGTGGCCGTCGTGACCGGAGGAAATGCCGGGATCGGTGAAGCCATCGCAAAACGGTTTGCCGACGAGGGCGCCTCGATCGTCATCACAGGACGTCGGCAGCAGGAGTTGGATCGTGTCGCCAGCGTGATCCGATTGAACAAGGGCAAGGTACTCGGGGTTGCCGGCTCCGTGACAGATGAGATGCATGTGCAGGACGTGGTCAAGCGAACCCTCGATAGTTTTGGGCGGATCGATGTACTCGTCAACAACGCAGGAATCGGAGATTTTGGGAAACGGCTCCATGAAACCGACGATGCAACCTGGGCGAAGGTGTTGGACATCAATATCACCGGAGTGTTTCGCATGACGCGAGCCGTCCTTCCCTCTATGCAGAGGCAAGGACGAGGCGCGATCGTGAATATTTCGTCCATTGCCAGTCTCGTTGGGCTCTTCGGGCTGGCCGCCTATACGGCATCCAAAGGTGCGCTCGACGCGTTGACGCGTGCCCTGGCGATCGAGTACGCGAAGGAGGGTATCCGGTGCAATGTCGTGAATCCAGGTCTTATTCATACACCGATGGCGGCCTCCTTGATGGCCGACCCGGATCGGCTGCAACCCATTCTGGCGCAGTATGCGATTCGACGGGTTGGGACGCCTGACGAAGTGGCGAGTATGGTGCTCTATCTCGCGTCGGACGAGGCAGCGTGGGTGACAGGGGGAACCTTCCCCATTGACGGGGGCATGACTGTCAACAGGAGTTAATGATTGCATGGAGTAATGGGGAAGGCGCTCACGTGGATCGCATAATGGAAATCGATACAAAGACACAATTCTGTGGGGTGATCGGCAAGCCGGTCGGCCACTCGCTCTCGCCGGCCATTCACAATGCGGCGTTCAGAACAGTAGGGCTCAATTTCGTCTATCTTGCGTGGCAGGTAGAGGCCATCGGCGATGCCGTCAAAGGGCTTCGGGCCCTAGGCAACTTCCGAGGGGCGAGTGTGACGATCCCGCACAAGGTGGCTGCGATACAGTTCCTTGACCAGGTGGAGCCGACGGCAAAGCGGATTGGAGCGATCAATACCATCGTCGCTGAAAATGGCGAGCTGACCGGATACAACACCGACGCGAGTGGTGCATTGCGGGCGTTACGTGAAGGCGGAGTCGAGCTGAAGGGGCGATGCGTCGTGGTGCTTGGTTCCGGAGGGGCCGCGAGAGCAATCACTGTTGCGCTGGCTGCTGAGTCCGGCGCGGAGAAATTGACGTTATTAGGCATTGAGGATTTGGAGCGAACTCGCTTGGCTCAAGATGTTCGTTCTGTGGGAGCAGTCACGGTAGAGGATTCTCATTTAGATGAGGCCGCTCTTCGCCGGGTGCTTCCAGACTCGCATGTCCTGATTCATTGTACCCCGGTCGGTATGTCTCCCAACGCCGAGGCGACCTGTGTCCCTGCATCGCTCCTCCATCCGAGACTGGCCGTTATGGACATCGTCTATAACCCACGAGAGACGCAGTTGCTCAAAGATGCCAAACGCGTGGGGTGCAAGACGATTCCAGGCTTGGAAATGTTTCTCAATCAGGCCGTCACGCAATTTGAGCTCTGGACCAATCAATCCGCGCCGGTTGCCGTGATGCGCGCGGTCTTGGAGTCGCATTTCCAATGAACGTGGTGCTGATCGGTTATCGTGGTACAGGGAAGAGCACGGTCGGGAAAATTGTGGCGACCCGCCTCGGTCGCGAATTGCTCTCCACCGATGCCGAGATTGTAAAGTCGGCGGGACAAACCATTCCTCAGATCGTTGAACAACATGGGTGGGAGTTCTTTCGTGATCTGGAAAGCACGATCTGCCAGGATCTGGCCGGGAAGGACGGGTTGGTGCTCGATACCGGCGGGGGGGCCATCCTTAGACCCCAAAATGTCGAAGTGTTGAAGCGCACCGGGACGCTGTTCTGGCTGACCGCCTCCGTTTCGACCATTGCCGAGCGAATCGGGTCCGACACGCAACGGCCCTCGCTGACCGGCACCAAGTCGTTTGTGGATGAGATTCAAGAGGTGCTGCGGGAGCGTACTCCGAAGTATCAAGCAGCGGCTGATCATGTGATTGAGACGGAGGGAAAGTCTGTCACTCAGGTTGCCGATGAAATTCTGGCAGTATGTAGCTGTTCCATCTACGTCGCTCAACCTTGACAAGTCTTGCCCGAACATGATTCATGTTGAGTCTGGTTGCGCCCGTAGCTCAGTTGGATAGAGCGCCGGGCTTCGAACCCGTAGGTCGCAGGTTCAATTCCTGCCGGGCGCACCATAGATTCAATGAGTTAGCAGATTCCCCTACATCGATTTGCCTTCCTGGTTGCGCGGGGGTTGCGGATCCAATCCCATCCCAACGGCTCTTCACCGGTTCATCCAGCCGATCCACTGCTTGTCGATTACCGCCCGGTATCAGATGCCCGTATAAGTCCACCGTGATGGCGATGGAGCTATGACCCATCTGTTCCTTCACGTACACCGGGCTCTCGCCTTGCTGGAGCAACAAACCGGAAAAGGTATGACACAGATCGTGGAGGGGAATCTTTCGTAGCTCAGACTTCTTGAGAGGGGAGTAAAACGCCCGATGTCGGAGGTTGTCCCCGTCGAGAAGACTTCCTGCTTCGCTACAAAAAACTCACTCGAGGATATCCGGCAATCCGTTGGCAGAAGCTTCGAGCTACCGCTCGAGGCGGAGGTCGGCAAGCGTTTGGGGCAATCCTCGAGACATATCATCGCGGAGGCTCTCGCCGCTTTGGGGGGCGTCACGAAAACTCGCATTTGGATGCCCCGCCAGGAAAGGCGGGGTTCTTTACTCGTCATCAGGCTAGTCGTCGATTAAACCAGGATGAAGTGGAGAACGACGAATGAATAAGGGGCTCGGTATAACAAAAGGCTCCCATGAAAGTCCGTGTCCCAGCGCGATCCAAACTGATGAGGACTATAGTGTGGATTCTTACCGGGTGCACGCAGACGAGTTGAGCGTGACGCTGGTGAAGGCCAAGGAGTTGCAAGTCTGACATATCTGATTGTGGGATCTACGATCGGGTTCTCTAAGGCAAACTGGATGTGGTTCATCCCCATGTCTTCTTCCCCTGCTTTAGCATGGCCTTAAACAGCGGGTTCAATTCTTTGCGGATCGTGTCTCGTCGGTGACGTTGCCGCTCGGCCATACGCCCGGCAAGAAAGCCGGCCCGAACACTTGTCGAGTACTTCACAAACTGCTGGATGTAGCGCTCCGCTTGGATCGCATCCTGATGATCTCCTAACACCTCTTGAACCCTACGAGCGGATTTCATGAAGCGGCTGGCGGGTTTGCCCACAGAGCAACGCGCAAGGTCCGCAGCATAGCGGGCGCGTTTTACCTTGATGCGGACCTTGTGCAGGGCGACAGCCGAGGGCGAGGATCGGAGCTGTCGGATTGTCCCGCGCAACTTCCTGAATTGCCGGTTAGCAAGCGTGCGGATCGTCAAGGGAGAGTCAATGATCGAGGGATCCTGGGCAGCCTGTTGCAGCCGCCGAATGAGTTCGAAGTATCGAGCGCTCGTTAATTCGCGGCGCAGCATCTGCTGAACGACCGCTCGTTGCGCGTGCAGGTGGGAGATGAATTGTGCCAACAGCTTGCGATCCCGCGCATTCAATCCGGTTGACTCCTGGATGAAGTAGGCGATTTGGACGTCGAGATCGCGGGCTGGTCCCAGCAGTTCGCTGAGCCACGTGAGCTCCTGTTCCAGGGATCTGACCCAGGCCGGCAGCAGGGTCGGTCGTGCCGCGCGGAGCACCGCGCGCAGTCGTCTGATAGCGACGCGGAATTGATGCACACTCTCGCTCTCGGTACCAAGCCTCGTACCGGGATCATGAGCGAGGAGCCATTCAACATGCTGGGCCAGTGCCCACTTCAGATGTTCGGCCACCGGCGCATTTGCCTCAGGCTGCAAGGGTGGAGTGGGGACCTGGAGCGAGAGGGCACGAAAGAATTTTGGTCGTCCGTCATGATCGGATGCCCCGGCGTTTCGCAACTGCCGTTCGAGGGTGCGAAGGGAATCCTTATCGCCCTGGCGCTGTTCGATTTCGAGTTCACGAAAGCGTTGAATCACAGCACCGTGCGTAACGACCGCGACGTGGTCGAGCGCAAGCTCCGCGACGGGTACGCGGCCCTGGTGTACCAGGAGGCCGGCTCGCCGGACGCGCAAGGTAACGACCGGCGTCAGGCGGCGATGTCCTAAGTGAAGAATCAATAACGCGCGGAGCGCGGCTGGAGGATTGCCCTGGGTACCGGCCGCTTCCACCTCTTGCCGATCATCGCCCAACGGAATCTTGAGCTGCCAGGACTGTTTCCCGCGTTCGATTCGGTGGCGAAGAGTGATCCGAGCATGGGCCAAGTCATAGGCGGCGGTGTCGTAATAGGTGGAAGTCAGGTGTCGCCGTGGGAGAGGCGTACCGTATCGTTCAGGCCAGCGAAACGACTGGTCGACGGAGAGTTTGATCTCTTGTTCCCGTATGGCATTGATCGAGCGGGAATGCGGTGAGGCGGACGAAGACATGACAGACCTGCATGAAGAAATGCTCCGATAAGTTTCCGCCTAAATCTGTCTGAATTTCAACTGAATTCCGGCAGGAAGGCTCAACCGTGGGGCATGAGGAAACCCCGACTGATAACATAGGAGTCGGACGTAAATGGTGTTGTGATCGCAGGAATACGTTAGAAGTGATAGGCGAGTCCGGCCAGGACGTTAAACGCGCTATACTCCCCGCTCAGCCCGAACACGCTATCAAAATTCGTGATCGTCGCGCGATTGAATTTTCCTTCCACGAACAAGCCCACGTCATCGAGGATCAAGACTTTCATCCCGCCAAAGGCATTTAGGCCAGGGACGACTTGATGTCCTCTGATGGCACCAGCGCTGCTAAAGTAGAATGCCCCTCCGCCCACGCCGGCGTACGGCTGAAATACTTTCCCTGGGTAACGAACCACCACATTAAAGGCGAACGTGATGAGACGCACGGAGGACTCCTGGATGCTCGTTGTGCCGGATATCGATTGCCGAACCTGGCAGGTCGTACCGGGCGTACAAAGGCCTGGAGCTTCAGGGTTGAAAGGGTTGAAGGTGACGTCATGAATGGTGGATACCGTTTGACCTTTGATCGTCGGCCTCGTGGTGAACACCTCGAACTCGGCGCCCAACCACTTGAAACCCTGATCGGCAAAAAAATAACCGACCCTTCCTCCAAATAAGGGTGAGCGCTTCAGGTTGAGGTCGGAAGCATGAAGTTGTTGGCTGTAGGTACCTGTCGGTGGATTATTCTTGCCGCCTGCGAAGAGGGTTGTATCAAGTGTTTCGCCGAGCTGGTTGAGTTGGACTGTGCCCAACGTAAAAGGAATGCTGACGCCTCCATAGCCGGCAGCGTACCATTCACTCGTTGCGGGTCTCGGCAACCCACAGATCAGCAGCATGACCGCAAGACCGACAAAAGAGGGGGAGCAGAGCGAGCGCGACTTGATGGACCAACGTGTCATCGGAGCCTCCGGATATACGACCGGCGCACAATGGCCATCAGGACATGACGGGCCCATTACGCTCCGATTAAGTTCGCGTTAATTGAGGAAGACGTGACTGCCCTGATCATCGAATATCGTAAGTCAATGTCTGGCGCTGATTATTGCGGACCACATCAACGCGCACCGAATTTTCATTGCGCAACTGTTGAAAGAGCGAAAACAACATGCCGGGGTCCCGAAGTTCGACTCCGTTGATCCGCTGGACGACGTCGTTGTTTCGCAGGCCGAGCTTGTAGAAGAACCCCGATCCAAGGACATTCCAGAGGCGGAACCCGTCCAATCTTCCGTCGGTGAGATTTGGCATCGCTTGCGCATGGGTCATGACTCGGGTCGGATCGTTCAGTACAGCGACCACTTCGCGACGATCAAGAACCTGCCGTGTCGGGGTGCCCCGAGCCTGAACCGGTTGAGGAGGAAAGGCCGTTCCGGTCTCGCTCGTCTGTTGACTCAGAGCGGCCAATGGAAGCCACTCTTCCGAAGGACCGTTCTTGAATAGAGCCCGATCCTTTTCGACCGACTGGAGGATCCCAACATTCGGGACCTCCACGCCTACACGATAAATATTTTGTGCCTTTGATGTAAGGTCTTCAAGAAGGGCCATCGCGACTCCCTCTGTTCCATGCACACTCCCGAGAAGCGCAACCTTGCGTGCGGCCTCGATTGGCGGAGGTGGGGGACCTGATGGAGTAGGTTTCCCGTCTTTGGTCAATTGACTAGCTGGCGGCAACTCGAAGAGTCCACTCTGAAGAATAATCTTCATGTGCAGTTGGGCATCGGAGGAATCAGTGATCTCGATCTGCTTTGGTTCCGAGGGCGCAGTGCCCAACATCGTGGGCGGTGCATTTAATGCATCTGCGACGAAAGCGTTCGTGGCGTGGGCGATGATGAGCGACAGCAGAGAGAGATACGCAGCTCCTGTTATGCGGCGTGCGATCGGAGAAGAGATCATCGGGAAAGAATTGCGCGATAGTGCATGATGCTCCGGCATCCTAGTCAGCTCCTGTGTTACGTACAAGGGGTGAAGCACGTTCCGACAGCAAATTAACAGCAGTCCAATTCCTCGATAACAATCTCGTAACACGCTCTCGGTACTTCTCCTGTACACATGATCGGAATAAGGGACAACTCTGTGCTCGACGCATCAAACGGGCTACCCATGGGGCATCGCCTGGGGAAACGCCTCGAGGAAAGCGATGCCGCATGAGATCGAACCGATGGTGGGTTGGAGCTATCGTAACTGTGGTGAGTCTTAGCCTGGGCGCCGGGGTGGGGCGTGCACAGGGAGAACGAGCCGGCAATTTTTCGGTGATGCCGATGACGAGTCAGTCGGTGGAAGGGAGCGGTGTGTCCACCTCTCGCAATGCGGTAGACGCATTGGCTCCTCAACGCAATGCAGCCCACGCAGTCACGGAAACGCAAGCGAGTATCGGTGCGGGGGAAGACTTGCAGACGGTGCAATTCCCCCTGACCACTATTCTAGTAGAAGGCAACTCGATTCTCGAGCAGGCCAAGATCGATCGTTTGCTCGAACTCTATAAAGGGCCGAATCGTCGGATGAGAGACGTCGAACAGGTTCGTACGGAACTGGAAAAGTTGTACCACGAGGCGGGTTATCCCACCGTGTTGGTGAATATCCCAGAGCAGACGATTGAGGATGGGCTTGTTCGACTGCAGGTCGTCGAAGGACACTTGTATTCGATTACCGTAACGGGAAATGAGCACTACAGTTGGTCGAACATTCGGACCAAGTTACCTTCGTTGACACCGGGCGCCCTCGTCTATGAGCCGACATTCGTGAAGGAGTTGGCCGCAGTAAACGGAAATCCAGACCTCAATGTCACGCCGCTGCTCAAGGCGGGCTCGGTACTTGGGACGGTCGATCTGGAGTTGAAGGTGAAGGATCGATTGCCGGTGCATGGGAAACTGGAAGCAGACAATCGAGGCCCGATTACCACACCACGTAATCGCTTGATCGCCGAGATCCAGCATACGAATCTCTTCGGGAACGATGAAATTCTTACGCTCAACACGGTGCAGACGCCACAAGATTGGGGAGCGATCCAAAATTACGGGGCGAGTTTCGTCTACCCCGTGATCTGGCCCAACCACCTTTTGTCCGTCTATGCATCGAGATCAGAGAGCAACTCCGTCTTGGCCGGTGGTGCCATTTCGGTCGGTGGCGGAGGTGATGTGGCGATCGCCGGAAACGCGACGATCGCGGGAGCTCGATATCTTTTCCCGATCCTTTCAGGGCGAGAACAAACCCATCAACTGTCCATCGGCATCGACTACAAACGATTGAACAAAACGGAGGCCTCATTCCCGGACGGCGGGACATCGGTGGTGCTGACGCCGGTGCAGTATACGCCTGTCTCGATCGGATATACCGGATTCTACCCTGATCGGTTTGGGCTGACAAAAGCCTCGTTTACCGCCAAGGGGTATGTGGGCGGACTAATCCCCGGCGGGCACAAAGAAGATTTTGGAGGAGATCCAGTTTTTCCGTTCAGGAAACCGGGAAACCGAAAAGGCTCGACGGGCACCTTTGCCGTGTTGCAGGGAGGAGTGGGGCGCTCGCAGCCGCTGCCTGGTGATTTTGTCCTTGATCTCTCCGCCAACGGTCAATGGGCCACGCAGCCGCTGATACCTGCCGAACAGTTTTTTGCCGGAGGATTCGATACCGTTCGCGGCTACGTGCAGTTCGAGGCCATCGGGGACCACGCCATCCGGGGACGTGCAGAGTTGACGACGCCGGAAGTGCTCAAGGTACCGATCGATCGGATTTGGCAACGGCGGCGCAGCTCTGACTTTACGCTCAGACTCCGATTCGCAACCTTTTACGATGCCGCGCACATTTGGGTCGCACAGGCCCCCGTTGGACAGACATCGAGATTTCGGCTCGAAGGAGCCGGGTTCGGCATTCGACTCAAGTTTCCGAAGGACGTCGGACAGCTCATCCTCGACAGCGGGTGGGCATTGCGCGATACGCTGAACACCAAGCGCGGGGATAATTTCGTCCATTTCTCCGTGGGCCTCGCTTTCTAAGGAGGCAGGTTATGAAAATGAACTTCTGCCATCACGACAGAATGCTCGCGGGACTTCTCATCCTGTTTCACCTTGTACAGTGGATCTTCCCGCCGCTCATGCTCGCGAATCCGACAGGCCCCACCGTCGCCGGCGGCAGTGCGACAGTTTCAGGAATCGGCACCGCTCACGTCACGATTAATCAAGCGTCGCAACGAGCGATCCTCAACTGGCAGTCGTTCAACATTGCGTCACACGAGGTGACGCAATTCGTCCAGCCGAATGCCTCGGCGGTCGCGCTCAATCGCATTTTCGATCAGAACCCGAGCCAGATCTTGGGATCGTTACGGGCCAACGGTACCGTCATGCTGGTGAATCCCAACGGCGTCTTTTTCGGTTCCAACGCGCAGGTCAATGTCGGCGGGCTCGTCGCGTCTTCGTTGAACATCAGCACCGCGAACTTTTTGGCCGGACATTACCTCTTCGAGGGTGCCGGAGTAGAAGGCGTCGTCAAGAACCTCGGATTGATTCGAGGTTTCCACGACGGTGTCTACTTGCTCGCGCCCAACGTCGACAACAGCGGCGTGATCACCGCGCCGGGCGGTACCATCGTGCTGGCTGCCGGGGCGAAGGCCTACCTCGCCAGTCGTTCCGACGGTCGTGGATTTCTCACGGAATTGTCGGCCCCAACCGGTCAGGCCGCCAATGTGAAGGATCTCATCGTTGACGGGGGCCATGTCACGCTGGCGGGACGCGTCGTCAATCAAGCGGGGCGCATTCAGGCCGACAGCGTCCGCGAGAAGAACGGCAAGATCGAACTCTTCGCGAGTGAACAGCTGACGCTGAAAGCGGGCAGCCAAACTACGGCCAAGGGTGGAGGTGAAGGACCATCCAACGGCGGCACCGTCTTGGCGATCGCGGACAAGTCGAAGGGGACGGCGTTGTTTGAGAAGGGAGCCACGATCGACGTTTCAGGCGGTATCAAAGGAGGACATGCGGGCTTCACCGAAGTGAGCGGGAGCCGTGTGAGGCTGGGAGGCCACTTCCGCGGTGTGGCAAACTCCGGCTACCGTGGCGGACGCTTGCTGATCGATCCCGACTTCGTGGACATTACGGCAGGCCTCACGCTGACGGGATTGACCGACATCAGTTTGTTCTCAGAGCAGGATGCAGCGGGAAACTTGCTGCCAGGACACGACCTGACGGTCACTGGATCGTTTGATTTGGGTACGATTCAGCTTCCGCCCGACACACGAGGGACCATCCGGTTCAATGCGGGCCAAGACCTCATCTTCAACGATGTCTTTCTCTCGAACACTCCGTCAAGTACTCCGGCCAAATGGGACATCCTCGGTGTGGCGGAGCGGAATGTTCTGTTCACGAGTACGACCGGTACCAATACCGGTACCACGCTCCAAGCTACCCAGGGGGGCAACATCAGCCTTGAGGCGAAGACCGGTGACGTCAATCTCGTTGATCCAGCGTCCGGCGTGATCGGGACGGTTCAAGCCCAAGGCGGCGGAGGTATCTCCATCAAGGCCGGCCGGGATTTAATGGCGGCTGTTGGGCTCGATGCCACAAATTTCATTCATGGGATCTACATCGATGGACCGGGTCGGCTCAATCTTCAGGTGGCCAGAGACTTCATCGGTGGTAAGGCGAGTGGTATCGACCGTGGGCCAGGTTTCGTGCTCTGGAACCATGATCCGACCGTCAGACCGCTCCATACCGTGACGGTCGGAGGGAAGGTCGGCGAGACCAATCTCCCGCTCGGTTCCAACAGCTTGCCTCTGACCGACGCTGAACAGCGGGGGAGTGATCCAAACGTTACGCCCGTCGCCGAACGAACCGACAAATATGCGGAATTTGCGATTTCCGGCGGAGAACTTATCGTCAGCGCTGGAAGAAATATCTATCTTCGCCGTGTCCAAGATGCGGGATTGATCGGAGGTAAAGATGCTCAGGGGATTGATAGGCCGGTTTCCTTCGCCCCCGGGCTGGAACATAACAAAGTCACGCTCATCTCCAACACTGGGCATATTGTCCTCAACACGGACGATCTGAAGGGTCCACCGGAGTTGGAAGCGAGTGCCAACCTCCCCGCTGTGGGCCAAGGTGTGCCGCAGCTTCGAAACTGGCTGCCGGCTTCGTTCGAAGCCATTGCGAAAAGCGGGACGATCCAAATCCGGTCCAACTTGACTTTTCTACCGTCACCAACCGGCTCGGTCAAGTTCTTTGCCAAGAACGATATTCAGGGGGTACCGGTTACGATCGTAAAAGACGATGTGGAACATTTCGACTGGATCTGGATCGGTACACAAGGTGTGCCTGGCGGTCGTTGGGAAGTGGTCGACCTGCGGACCATCAACCAGCGTCCTGACCTGATTCCATATCTCAAGAACTTGGGAAAAACCGGCAAACCACCTCGTGACGCGCAACTTACCCAGAAACCGGACGTTCCAGCTGGTTTTATCTTTCCGAAATTCAACCCACCGAAGTGGCCGTTGAACACCAGGATTCAGGTCGACACGGCTCCCCGCTCCGTGCGCTTGCTGGAGGCGGATCCAAGTGACCTGGTCGGTAAGACCGACGACTATCAATCTATGGTTATCTGGTCGAACCCATCGACAGACCCCGCGGTCAAAGTATCCACCAATGACAGCAGCGCCCCTCCGGCACCGGTCAGGTTTCAGGCGGAGGTTGGGAGCATCAGCAAACTCAACCTGGACCTTGTCAGTCGGCCGTTCAAGAAGGAGGTTACGATTGAAGCCGGCAATTCGATCGACCGGGTTTCGGCGTCAATGGTCTTGCCCGATTTGGGGGCGAAGACTCAGACGGTAACCGAGCACATTCCACTCTTTGTGGATCGCATCACCAACCAGCCAAGGCTGATCAAGTCGGACGATGTGATCCTAATCCGTGCATTCAATCTGCAGACTCGGCAAATCGAAACCAGACCTTGGGATGGGAAGGAGCCGGTTTCGCCCACCGCCTTCACCAACGTCGTCTTTCGGGATGTGCAAGTGCCGGTCGTCACGCCCAATGTCGCGGCCACCATTAAAGCGAAGAACTTTCTCTTAAATAGGAGTGATGACGGCTCTGCGGATGGGGGCTTTACATTTTATGGACCCGGTACGGCACGAATTGTCGCAACGAACAACTTGGATCTCGGTACCGGGCATGGAATCTCGACCAGTCCTCGCCCAGACGGGAAAGGTGGACTCGGGGGGCTGATCGATATCGCCGTTGGGAACAACCTCGATATGGTGATTTCCTCGATCACCAGCAGCAGTGGCGCCGGCGTGTCGATCCACGGCTACGACGCAGCCAAACCCTCTGTCATCGGTTACGACAATTCGGCTCTCTATCCGATGCAGTTCCCAGATTCGGCCCGAGCGGGACTCAATCTTTCGTCGGCGGGAGGACAAATCAACGTCGGGGCGAACAATTCCAAGGAATTCGATCCGAATCGTCCGCCGACAGGCATTCTCGTCACGAACGGAGGATCAGTCGGGCAGACGGCACGGGAGCCGGTCGTCAACCAGGATGGGACTATGACGGTCAACATGGCCAAAGACCCTGCAGCGATTCAGATCCATGCCAAAGGCGATATCGATGTGAACACGTCCAGGGTTGCGACCTTCAATGGAGGTGATATCCGAATCACGTCGACCCATGGCAACATCAATGCGGGGAGCGGCAGCAAGAGCGAGCTGGTACCAATCCGAGTTCCGGCGGGGACATTCGACAACACTGGCAAGGAACAAACGAGGGAAATCACTGTCCCTGGCAGCGGGATCTTTACCTTCCATCCACAGGACACGAGACCGTTGGTATTCCCAACGTTCCAAGATCCGGAGATCAGCGCGCTGCTCGCGCAGGCGGCACGAGAAAAGACTTTCGGACGAGACGTGTCGGCATTGGAAGCCCGGGCAAACCAATTACGGATCGAACGATTGAAGAAATTCGAGAACGAGGTTCTGAATCCCTTCATCGATAAACTGAAGCTCGGCGATATCACGTTGACTGCGGAGACCGGCGCGCGAGCCATCGCGCGGAATACGATCCCGGCTGACGGCTCCGGACGAATCATCATCCCCGAAGCCGGTATTCAAGGGCGCAATGTCAACTTGAACGGGGTGCTCGATTTCCGTGGTGGATCGATCACCGGTCGCGTACAACTGCCGCCGAACGCGGCCGTAGTCGGCCAGCCCAGCTTTGTCGGCGGGGCGCCGCCGCCCGGAGTGGCGCCGCCGCCTCCGCCGCTCACCGGCGGCGGATCAGCCGCTGCGGCGTCGTCCACGGCAGCGTCCACCAGCTCGTCGGTCAAGAACGCCGATGCTACGCAAGAAGCGGCCAGCGAGTCCGCGAACCGACAGACCGGTTCCGATCGGGTGGCTTCCAGAACAGGATCGAAGAAGGACGAGGAGACGAAGCTTGCAAAAGCGGTGAGGGTCAAGCGAGGGGTTGTCATTCAAGTCGATGTGAAACCACAACCACAATCGACCAACTAGCCGGAAAGGGAATCGCACGATGGATATGAGTTCGGGAGGCGTGGCCTTTGCGTTGAGCCATGCGACGCTCGAGGGGAAGATTACCATCGGGGTGCTGCTCGTCTTCTCGTTGGTGAGTTGGACGATCATCATCAACAAGTTCAGGCAGCTTGCGAAAGCCAAAAAACGGAACGGAACGTTTCTGGAGTATTACTCCAAGTCCAAAAGCCCGCTGGTCATTTTTAACAAAGGGCGCAGCGACAACCTGCAGGGATCGCCCATGTACGATCTCTACTACGGCGGATGCGAAGAGCTCAAGGTTCAGCAAGAAAAATACGAGACCGAGAAGATCCCGAATCATGGGATGAGTGCCGTGCGCATCGCATTGGAACGGGTGTTAGGCGAATCCGCCGTGGCCTTGGAGTCGGGCATGATCGTGCTTGCGACGGCCATCAGCGGCGGGCCCTTTATCGGGTTGCTTGGCACAGTCTGGGGGGTGATGGATACCTTTTCGGGGATCGGTCGGGCGCAGCAGGCAACCTTGACTACCATGGCCCCGGGGGTGGCATCGGCGCTCATCGCTACGGTCGCAGGGCTGATGGTCGCGATTCCCTCGCTCTTTTGTTACAACTTTTTGGTGACGAAGACGAAAACACTCACGATGGAGTTGGATAACTTCGCAGCCCATCTCGAAACAGTGTTCATCACGGAATATCTTCGCGAAAAGAACGGATCGAGTGAGGTGGAGGATCTCGAAGATTACCAGCCGGGCGGCCATCGTCAAGAAGCGGAGCCATCCGGTGCCGCGACAGGACACTGAAACAGCAGTGCCGAGCGTTGTGTTGGAAGTGGTGAGTAGCAAGCAGCACCGGCCTAACCAGACAGACGAGACGAACCGGATGAACTAAGAAATGAGACGCTTTTCAAAGAAAAGTCATGGCGCTGTGTCCGATATCAATATTACTCCCTTGCTCGACCTCGCATGGGTGCTGCTCGTGATCTTCATCATCACGACGACCGCGATGGTGCAGGGCATCGAACTCAAGCTGCCGGAATCCACCCCGCATGAAACCGATATGGAAACCAGCACTCCGACGCTCTCGGTCAAAAAGAACGGCGATGTCTACATGGACGATGAGCGGGTGAAGCTCAACGAGTTGGAAAAACTGATCCGTGATCTCAAGGCCGCCAAGGGTGGTAAGTTGCCCCTGGTGCTCCGAGGCGATGCGGGCGTCGAGTACAAGCACGTGGTCGCGGTATTGGATATTCTGCAACGGATCCCAGTTGAGGACCTGGCCATTGCCACGAAGCCGTTCAATGAACCCTAAAGTTCGTGAAGCGTGAAACGTATCTCGATGCGACTGTATGCAGGTAGTTGATGTGTTGAAACGAAAGAGCCGATATCAACGATCGCCTCACATGGAGCGGTAGATGAGGAGGGGTGGTCTGTTGTTTCTTGCGCGTCACGAACTAAGCGATGGCCGGGTATAAAGGATTCGAGAAGAAGAAGAGCAAGCTCGGCACGACGCTCGTGATCGTCGGGGCGATCCATGTCGGGATCGGAGCCGGGCTTTATTGGGTGTCGCAAACGGACTGGGGGCAAAACCTCATCAAAGTCTATAAGCTGAACGCGTTCCGCAAAGAAGACCCACAGCCTCCTCCTGAAAAAGAACCGGAGCCGGAACCTGAGCCGGAGCCTCCAAAGCCCGAGCCAAAACCGCAAGAGGCCCCGCCTCCTCCACCTCCGGTCGCCGAAGCGCCGCCGCCCCCGAAGGCGGCGGACGCTCCGGGTCCACCACCCGCCACCACCGATCCCTTCGCGATCGGCAAAAATCGGAAACCTTTTACCGGCTATTCGGATATCCTCACCGCGATGATACAAGCGCAGTATCACCAGCCGCCGACGTTGCCGGACGATCTTGAGTATGCGGTACTCTGCGAATTGGTGCTCGATGAGCAGGGCCGTGTGCTGCAATACCGGCTGATCAACTCATCCGGCAGTCTGCTCTTTGATCAATCAGCGCTGGAGGCCCTGGCCAAGGTGACACAAGTCAGACCACCGCCTGAAGGCATGGACCGCACCGTGATCGTGAAGTTCTTTCCACCAACCTGATCCATTCATGACGTGTCGTATGCGTAGGAACGACGACATCACATTTGGCAATCCATGGAACCTGTGCGGGAGTATTTCTACAGCCTGACTGGGTTCGGTACCGTTTGTCATTTACTCTTCATTAACAGTTTACCCACCTCAGAAATCTGTCTGATCCGTTTGTAATCTTCCTCCGATACAACTGGGCGCATGTGGTGTATCGGTTTGAATGGTTTTGCAATTAGGAAACCTCATCGAAGTGTTAACGACCTTCGAATGGAGGAATGAGGTTTCTGTAACACCAAAAAGAGAGAGTAGGCTGGCGAGTGTGGCCCTAGGCTCGCAATCCTCTCTCGATCAACGAAGGGAGGTGAAAGACAAGGTTGGTAGGGTCGACATCATGGTTTCTTAACTTCCTATAAGGAGGAACGGTATGAAGCTTCGAGGCATCAAGCGAATCGTAGTGGGAACAGCGCTGGCGGTAGCCACAGCAATCGCCGGCAATGCGCACGCATTTACGTTCGGCGATGGCGATCTGGTACTTGCCATTTACGGCAACAATTCGGAAGCGCTCTACAATCTCGGCAAATTCACCGACAGGCTGGCCAACGGCGCGTCGTTCACATTGGATGTGACTTCCGGGTTGAATGCGGCCAAGGTCGGCACAAATCCGGTCGCGTGGACGGTGTTCGGTTGGGATACCAGCCTGCCGGCTGGGCAAGTGCATGCCGCAACCAAGGCGAATCCTATCCAGCCAGCCGGTACCCAGCTGGGTCTCACCAATCAATTTAACCCCCTCGCCGTATGGTCAGGTACGCAACTCAATACGGCAGATGTGATTCCCAAGTCTGACCAAGATTCCTTCTCGAATCGGATCAACCCACAAGGGGATGGGTTGCTCAGCGGAGCCTGGCCAAACCGGATGGAGGGGGCTCTCAACGATACGCTTACCGTCGTGCGTGGCGATGTGGCGGCCAACATCTTTACTCAAGTTGGCAAAGTGACGTTGACCAACGGCGGCCTGTTGACCCTCCTTGCTGGTGCTGGCCAACCAGTTCCATTACCGGCCGCAGTGGTGCTCTTCGGCACGGGCATGATCGGGTTGATCGGCATTGCTCGCCGATCGCTCAACAAGATGGCTGCGTAAGCAGACAATCAGTTGCAGTGAGCAGTTTCAAGAACCATATGGCACGCAGGTGCTGTGATCTGTGTGTCGTCAACCGAAGGAGAAGGAAATAATGAAATCGACATTACGATATATGCCGATCCTCGCCGGCGCACTCGCGTTGGCGGGATGGTCGGGCGTGGCGGAAGCGCAATCCGTCCTCAATATGGGCGGGTCGTCTGCCGCGCGTAACATGATGGCTGAGCTTCCTCTTCAACTGTGTGATGCAGGACAGGTTTCCAGAAAATTTACCGACGCGACTGGAAACCGCATCAATTGGGCCTGCAACAGAGGGGGAGCGCCAATTGAGGTGCGGTATAGCGCGAGCAATTCCATCACCGGGCTCAGGGGTGCGGATGGCGTGACCACGATACAGTATTTGGATAATACCACTGCTGGTTGCACCACCGGTCCGGTTCAGACCGTCGGGGGAAAGCAGTTTACAACGACAACCTGTCCCGATGGTACCAACCTCACCGCGCCTGAACCGATGCATCTCGGGGTCTCGGACGTCCAAGCCTCATCGTTCGGTCAGGTCGGGCCATTGGGCACGGCCCAGCCGGATTACGTATTCGCAAATGGGACGATCAACCCGGTCCGCACGATGGTCGTACCGTTTTCTATTTATCTTGGAGCAGGTGTCACAAAAATCGGAGGCGGCCAGGTCGAGAATTTGTCTCGTCTCGAAGTGGAACAGCTCTTCGGTCGTAATATCACAGATTGGGGGCAGTTGGGGTTCACGCCTGGACCGGTTCAGATTTGTGCGCGGACAGCCGGGTCCGGAACTTTTGCCGCCCTCGATCAAACCCTTCTGATCAACACCACCCATACTCCGATTGCTTCTACCGCTGCTGGAGCCGAAGTGACTTTCAACCCCAGTACGAGCGGCGTGATCAGCTGCTTGGCCGCCCGTCCCAGGGCAATTGCCTATATGGATGCTGACCAGATCCGGGCATTTTTGCCGGGTGGAAGCAACCCAGGAGCGGCCTACGCGGTTGCAGTGGACGGCGGGCGTGCCAATGACACCACACTTGCCGATCGGAAGCGAGATCTGAAGTGTGGCAAGTATGCCTACTGGACGTATCTGCAATTCTTTCCGCGGATTATTGCTCCAGTGCCGCCTCAACCCTTGACGAACGACTTCATCAGCATCGCCCAGTCTGCAGCATCGGTTCCTCTGCTTCCCCCTGCAGTGTCCGCTTTCTGGGCAGCCGATGAGGATATGTTCGTCAGCAAGAACGCGGATGCCGGTCCCTTGCAATGGAAAGCGGGTGCCCATCCACAGTGTCAATAAGGAAGTCGTAATTTCCAGCGGTCAGGACATGCACGACGTGCATGTCCTGACCGAAAGGACAAAGTCTGATGCCGAAGAAACAGCTGGCCCACACATTCTACAAATTAATAGTCGCGCTCTTGACGGTCTCCGCGCTCTGGTTTGTTCCAGGGAAGTCGGAAGCGCTGACGGTGTCCGAGCTTGATTTCACCAATGGATCCATCGTGCTGAAGAACGGCAGCACGACGGTGCTGTCCAGCAACTTTACTAAAAATGGGCAACTCGTCATGGGTCAGTACCAACCTCTACCGAACATCATCTCACCTCTTCCTCTGGGTCCCTATACCTTCTCACTGTTCACCAGCGGACCGAACCCAGTTCCGACCAGCCGCACGAGCGGGTCGACCATCACGGCTGATCTGACCGCGCTGGGAGCAAAATTCACGGGACCGCTCATTCCCGTCGGGGGATTGACGTTGAATATTGGCGGCAATGCCATGGGAATTTTCAATGCTGTGACGCATGCGTTTACTGGGTTGACGTGGACGCACAGCCTTGCTGGTGTGTCGGGATTACCTTGGGGAAATCCTGCTAATCTGTCGTTGCAGTTTACTTTGAACGGAACGGCGCAACTGGCAGCGGTGCCATTGCCAGGAGCCGCGCTTCTGTTCGTAAGTGGATTGTCTGGTCTGGCCATGATACGGAAGCGTTTGTCGTCGTAATCTCTTTTTCAGATAGAAACGGTCGACCAGGCGACATGCAAAATCCGAACTTTTCCGGGTGGTAAGCAATTCCAAGGTGGAATCATGGATGCAATTCGTGGCTCCACTTCATAAGGAGACAGGCCGGATGATCAACCTTAAACATATCCCATCATTATCAATAAAAGCGTTGTTTGGTTCTGCCATGGGACTTGTTTTATTGTCGGTGCTCTGGGTCTTCCCCGGGCGGTCAGAGGCAATGACAGTCTACAATCTCAACTTTGTCTTCAGCCCTTCAACCGGCAGCGTGGTTCCGATGGGTACGGTCACGGTGACCGATCTTGGCACGGCTGTACGGTTCGATGTCGTGAACAAGGCAGGAGCCGGAACCAAGTTGGATGCGCTATATTTTAATTTCGCACATGGCAGCACAAATCCAAATCAGCTTGTCTTTACAAACGTGAGTGCACCGACCAATACCTACACCACGCTACTGGCTCCGTCGACCAGCACGACGGTGGCTCAACTCAAAGCGGACGGCGATGGGTTTTTCGACGGGAAGTTTGAGTATAAAAGCAGTAACTTCCTGGGCAATGGCCAGACGCTTTCGTTTGTACTCAGTGCAGCGGGCCAGGATCTAACCGAGAGCGACTTCAGTTTCTTTTCGCTCCCTGGTGGGGGCTCGGGCAGTTATATCCTGGCGTCCCACATTCAGAATCTGCAACCAGGCAGCTCCTCGGCCTGGGTGGGAACAGTGGCGGCAGTGCCCTTACCAGGCGCCGCGGTTTTGTTCCTGAGCGGCTTGTCAGGTCTTGCGTTCCTCCGGAAGCACGTTAGGCTCTAACCCATTAGGGGTGGTGCGGTCCATTTCGCTCATGAGCGAAACCAGCGGTAGTGAACACAGTCCGCTTTTGTGGATGCCAGCGCCATCCTGATTTCGATAGCAAGGTTCCCACCACATAGGCCGGTCTGGATATGCCCATCGGGCATGTCCGGATCGGACGATCTGCTTTCCCTCTCCGTAGTTTGATGCAATAACTCTTGGCTGAGTCAGCAGTTCCATACCCTACGTGATGATCGTATGGGACTCAGCGCCGTGCCGTTCTCCGTGAGCGACATTGCTGGTATTCCAAGCGCGTACAGTCACTCATGGGTTGATCCTCTTCTCTTCAAGGATGTTTCGAGGCGTTGCTGCACAGTGTATTGTCAGCCTCGTTCTCTCCCGGTAGTTGCCGGACTCCAGCCTAAGGGATCCTCCTTCATTTACAGATGATCGATGTCCTCGTCCGTTCCCAAACCGATCGTCCGGCGTCTTACTCCCTGTGCTCAATGCCTCGGCACAGGAGAGAGAATTCGTGAGGCTGCGGCTGCGAGACACAGTCAGGTCGGTCATTGCCAGGGGTGGATGAGTAACCGCACTTGCTTCGCCCAGGATCATCGGAGTAGCAGCCGGATCTCAACGGGGTCTCCTGAGAGTTGAGACGCGTTAGGTGGATTCGTGCATTTCGAAATATCATCAAATCTTGATCTGGAATTTACGATTTCTAAACCCAAATCTTACGTTGATGTTCTCTACGGCCTGTATCAAGGAGCTGACAGAATAAGGATCTGTTACAAATAGCAAATGTAGTTCGGGTTCATGAGTAGTTCACCATTCACATGTCACTCTTAACCGAAAGGATCTCTATCATGAAGCGATTGATTCTGTGGGCGGCGACGGGAGTCTTCAGCCTCGGGATGACCTTGGCAGGATCGGCTGAGGCAACGATGGTCACCCAGTTGGAACTGACGGGAGGAGCCATTAACTATGAGGGCAAGCATGACAAGATGATGGACCGTCTGCTCGGCCAGGACGGCACATTGAAGCTGGGCCAGTACCAGGCCATCGGAGACAACTTGCCGTCGATCGACAAGGCGTGTGAGACCTATTCACTCTTTACATCAGGATTCACTGGGGAGGCCGCTCCCTCGGCCACGATTTCAGGGTCCTCCATTTCCATCGACTTGTCGTCGCTGTTCTTTGGTGTCAGCCGAGGGGATTCCCACAAGACCTGGAACATCGGGGACCTGGCGACCGGTCAATACAATCCGGAAACGAGAGAGTTTACCGTTTCGTGGACCCATATGTTTGAGAACCACAAGCACGACGGATTGGCGACGTTCTTCCTGAAGGGTATGGCTGGGCTCGGCGATCCACAGCCGGTGGCGATTCCGGCAGCCATGGTGCTGTATGCGACCGGCGTCTTCGGCCTGGGTTTCTGGACCTACCGTCGCCGTAGTCTCGAGCCGACGTTATCAGCCTAAAGCCGGGCGGTGCTTGTCCCTTTGCCCCGTCGTGCGGCTGTCCCAAGTCGGCGACGGGGCGACCTGCGGCATGATGTCAAAATTGTGGTCGAGATCCTGAGGAGAGAGAGACGATCTACCTCCGCTGCTTCCGAGTTAACCTACCCCGGATCCTACCGTAACCTGACTGTAATTCATTCCTCATATGGTGCCGCGGAATGCGAACGTCCGGATAAGGGGGCGCAATGAACACTGCGATGATCAGATGGATTGGGAGCTGCGGCCCGATGGTCGCCCTGCTCTGCTCATGGGCCACGTATTCCTGGGCCGGCAAGTTGGAAGATGTCTTGCTGGAGAATAAGCAAATTACCGTGGAACAGTGGATTCAATTGAAGGCCGATGAAGAGAAACGGCAGGCCAAACAATTGGAAGAGAGCAAAGGTGCCAGCGATGTCCCGGTTCGTGAACGCTGGTACGAGAAGATCAGCATCCGGGGTTACGCGCAGTTCCGCTACAACCATACGGTCGACAACGACCTTCTTCGTAGCAACCAGGCCGACCGATCCATCGCCGGCAACAACGAATTCTTCATTCGCCGGGCGCGGCTGATCGTCAGCGGACAGCCGCACGAACGAGTGTTCATCTATATCCAACCGGAGTTTGCCGGCCTGGTCGGGGGCACGGAGCAGGTCGTGGCGTTGCGGGATTTCTATACGGACCTCTTTCTGACCCAAAATAGGGAATGGCGTGTTCGAGTGGGACTGTCAAAAATCCCGTTCGGGTTCGAGAACATGCAGTCGAGTCAAAACCGACTCGCACTTGACCGTGATGATGCGCTCAATACCGGCACTCCGAACGAACGAGATCTCGGCGTGTTGCTCTATTATACGCCCACATCCGTGCGCGAGCGATTTCGCCGACTGGTCGACAGCGGTCTGAAAGGATCGGGCGACTACGGCATGCTCGGCATCGGTATCTATAATGGACAGGGGATCAACGTTCGTGACCGCAATAAGGACAAACATCTCGTCTTCCATTCCGCCTATCCGTTCGAATTTCCGAACGGACAAATCGTGGAAATAGGGATGGATGCCTACCGTGGGCAGTTCAATGTCGCCACGACGGCGGTCGTTCCGCTTGATGTGAACAGCACCGGTGGACAAGCTTTCCTTCCCCGGGTGACGAACGGCGGGAACTATCTTGATGAACGGCTGGCTTGGCACGTGACGCTCTTCCCACAGCCATTTGGGTTGCAAGCCGAATATATGATCGGAAGAGGACCGGAATTGAATAGGGACCGAACGGAGGTCGTGCTGGGGAATGTGCACGGCGGTTATATTCAAGCCTTTTACCACTATCAGTGCGATAGCTATTGCCAAAGCATCTATCCGTTTTTTCGCGTGCAGGAATACTTCGGTGGGCGGAAGTCCGAAGCCAATTCACCCCGCAACTCTGTGCGGGAATGGGAGCTGGGGTTGGAATATCAGTTCAACCGCGCCGTGGAATTGACGGTGTCGTACAGCTGGACCCAGCGGAATACCTCTGATGCCACATTTATCCCAGCAGGAAGTCCATCGGGCGTGTGCGGTGTGGCTGGGAGCGGGTTCGGCCCTTGTATTCAGACACCCTACCAGCTTCAGAGCGGAAATCTGTTGCGTTTTCAGTTGCAGTGGAACTTCTAGTCGCAAGGCTGCCGGCAAGGTTCTCCGGCGACGCTCATGCCTTACGTGACGGGATGAGTTCGTGCGAACTCCCTATGGCGTGGTAGCAAGAGGCGATTGACTGGAGGGATGGGGCTGGACAAGCTGATACTTCACGACGATCTCCAACCGCTTCGGTCGAAGCCATTCTGGTAGAGTTTCTTCGGTTGGCGTAGCCACCCAGCTCGCGGGCTCAAAAGCCAAACGTCCACGCTGGGGCGCGATGGAACGGAGCGGGGTGAGGCGCTCGTCCATGGTGTCGACTACCCCGCTGTCGGCGTTGAAATGAGTGGGCGATCGGTAGTTGGCGAGCAGGAGATGGAGATTGTCGCCTTCCACAAAGAGGCCTCCCGATGTAACTAACCGATGAGTCGCTGAACGAGCAGTGGAGTGGTAGAACGTCACGATCTCGTCCGGGCTTGCCTTCTTGAGCGCGATCGCCAGCAATGGGGCGAGCAGCGCAATTTCGGATTCCGTTAAGGCTGAATGACTCCTTGGCTGGCTGAAGTCGTCGTAAAGCGGTAGCTTCGCGACGGGCTCCTGAAACACGACTCCGCTCAGAAGCGCGACCATCTGGTCGGGGGAGAGGCTTACCGGGTGGTTCCACCTCGCTTCTCGGTCGAGCGTGCGGTCGACTTCGAGACGAACGAACGACTGGGGACTCTCGTACACCGTGAGCGTTGTAAATTGCGGCGACGCACAGGCTGTGAGCGTCATGAATGAAATAGCAAGCGCTTGTCGACTCGCTCGGACATAGGAAGGCATCATCAGTAAAGTGGTCCCTTGCGTACTTACGGCTATTGGATCACAGGACGATTCGGGGTCTCCAACCGGACCGCCTGTATCGGAGAGGGCCATTTTGCTATCAGGCGCACAATCTCGGTCGACGTCAACGGCATATATCCGACGTCGACGGCCTGTTGTT
>JAHBWQ010000350.1 GCA_019636915.1 Nitrospira sp.
GACATTCATGGCATTCAGAGTTTGATTGAGTTCGGTAACCTTGTGAGGCCCCTAGCCCAGTCAGTGCTTTACCACCACGATGATACATCCGAGGCTATCCCTAAAGATATTTCGGCGAGAACGAGCTATCACGGAATTTGATTGGCCTTTCACCCCTAGGCACAGGTCATCCAAACGGTTTTCAACCCATACTGGTTCGGACCTCCACGTGGTGTTACCCACGCTTCATCCTGCCCATGCCTAGATCATCCCGTTTCACGTCCAGATACCACAGACTTATCGCCCTATTCAGACTCGCTTTCGCTTCGGCTCACTTATCGTTTAACCTTGCCTGTGACATCTACTAGCCGGCTCATTATGCAAAAGGCACGCCGTCACGCCCGAAGGCGCTCCGACTGCTTGTAAGCAAACGGTTTCAGGTACTATTTCACTCCCCTCACCGGGGTTCTTTTCACCTTTCCCTCACGGTACTGGTTCACTATCGGTCACTTCGGAGTATTTAGCCTTACCGGATGGTCCCGGCAAATTCATGCAGGATTTCTCGTGTCCCGCATTACTCGGGTGCCAAACTGTCGGTTTTCGGTTTTCGCGTACGCGACTATCACGCGCTACGGTATGCTTTTCCACACATTTCCGCTAACCTATTCCGACGTTATGTCTGGTCCCACGACCCCGATGGAGCAAGCCCCATCGGTTTAGGCTGTTCCGCTTTCGCTCGCCGCTACTCACGGAATCACTGTTGTTTTCTTTTCCTCGAGGTACTGAGATGGTTCACTTCCCTAGGTTGGCTCTTACTGTCCTATGAATTCAGACAGCAGTTAAAAGGGTTCCCCCATTCGGAAATCGACGGTTCAATGGATGAGTGCTCCTCACCGTCGCTTATCGCAGCTTTCCACGTCCTTCATCGCCTCAAAGTGCCAAGGCATTCACCGTATGCCCTTAGTAGCTTGACCATAAAACTTGTTCACAAGCAAAATCTCACAAACTTCGTGATCTTTCGCCGGTAAACAATCATTGATCATTTACTTGCTTACTTTAATTATTGCAACTTGTAGATTTTCTACATATATTCAGTTGTCAAATATCAAACAAAAGATTCCATAGATCGGAACCTTTATTTCAACCATAAAAGGCTGCCTATAAAGGTTCGGAAATTTGGTGGAGATGACAGGAGTCGAACCTGCGACCCCCTGAATGCAAATCAGGTGCTCTCCCAACTGAGCTACATCCCCATTCCTTTTCGGCCATCCGGTACATAAAAGGCTACCGGGAGTTTTGGTTGCGGGGACAGGATTTGAACCTGCGACCTTTGGGTTATGAGCCCAACGAGCTACCGGACTGCTCCACCCCGCGACAAACCTGGTGGGCCTGGGTAGACTCGAACTACCGCCCTCACGCTTATCAGGCGTGCGCTCTAACCAACTGAGCTACAGGCCCAATCGCCGAGGCACGGCCGATCCGACATGACCGGCCATTGGCCATATAAAAATACAAAGATCAATATTAAATTGATATCTGAAAACTAGATATGCGTGTCCCACGCAGCGATCTTGGTAGAACGCTTTGTCGTGTTATTAGGTTATAAGGAGGTGATCCAGCCACAGGTTCTCCTACAGCTACCTTGTTACGACTTCACCCCAATCATAAATCATACCGTGGTAACATGCCTCCCTTGCGGGTTAGCCCTGCTACTTCTAGTACAACCTACTTTCGTGATGTGACGGGCGGTGTGTACAAGACCCGGGAACGTATTCACCGCAACATGCTGATTTGCGATTACTAGCGATTCCAACTTCATGAAGTCGAGTTGCAGACTTCAATCCGAACTGAGAACGGTTTTTGCGATTAGCTCCCCCTCGCGGGATCGCGACGTTTTGTACCGTCCATTGTAGCACGTGTGTAGCCCTAAGCATAAAGGCCATGATGACTTGACATCGTCCCCACCTTCCTCCGATTTATCACCGGCGGTCTCAACAGAGTGCCCAACTTAATGATGGCAACTGTTAATAAGGGTTGCGCTCGTTGCGGGACTTAACCCAACATCTCACGACACGAGCTGACGACAGCCATGCAGCACCTTGTTTTGGGTCTGGTTGCCCAGACTGTTGGCATTACCCAACATTCCCTCACATTCTAGCCTAGGTAAGGTTCTTCGCGTTGCGTCGAATTAAACCACATGCTCCACCGCTTGTGCGGGTCCCCGTCAATTCCTTTGAGTTTCAGCCTTGCGGCCGTACTCCCCAGGCGGAATACTTAAAACGTTAGCGACGGCACCCGGAGCAATAATAACTCCAGACACCAAGTATTCATCGTTTAGGGCTAGGACTACCGGGGTATCTAATCCCGTTTGCTCCCCTAGCTTTCGCGCCTCAGCGTCAGTGTCAGCCCAGCAACCCGCCTTCGCCTCAGGTGTTCCTCTTGATATCTACGCATTTCACCGCTACACCAAGAATTCCGATTGCCCCTTCTGCACTCTAGCACTGCAGTATCACTTGGCCGTTCCGAGTTAAGCCCGGAGATTTCACAAGTGACTTACAGCGCCGCCTACGCGCCCTTTACGCCCAGTAAATCCGAACAACGCTTGCTCCCTACGTATTACCGCGGCTGCTGGCACGTAGTTAGCCGGAGCTTATAAATGGTACCGTCATTTATTCTTCCC
>JAHBWQ010000351.1 GCA_019636915.1 Nitrospira sp.
TCTCCGGACGAATCACGCCGGCCCTGATCTGTGTCGCCCCCGAGATCGACGCTTTCTGGCCGGCATGGGTTGAAAGGAGCTTAAAGGTTTTCGCGGCCATCGGAATGGTCCCAAACCCCTCGGTCAGGATCAACGTAAATCCCACCTGTTCGGTTCCCGTAATGGCGACACCCAGGTCATAGCCCAGCAAGGCACGGAGGTCTTCATCATGAATCCCACCGACCACCACACCAGCCAAGCCGACAGCCTTCGCCTGTTTCATCGTCTCTGCTGAAAGAAACGAGCCTCCCACCACCACCTTGCCCTTCATGGCAGACGTGAGATGATTCGCCGTTAATGGCTCATCCGGGGCTTTTACCGCAACCACAATGTCACCGGACGTCTCCCCACCAATGCCGAAAATGCCCTGAACTAGACTACAGGTCGTCTCGACCACGACACCTTGCTGTGGAATTGTGTCGGTGATTGTGCCATCCACATAGGCCAGCAGCTCCAGCACTCGCGGCGGCTCACGTAACAAGACTTGTCCCGTCACGGACGAGATTGATTCGATCGTGCCGGAGACCGGCGAGCGAATTTCCGTCTTGAACCATTTGATCAGTGGCTTATTCTCAGCCAGAATCTCATCCTTCGTGACCACATCACCTTCTCGCTTGGTCAAATACCCTTTCATCTCGCCTGGGGTCACGCTGAGTTGATTGGCGAGGTTGATCGGGAAGACTTTTCCAGGCAATTCAGCTCTGGCTACCACCTGATCGGACCGGACCCGATCACCGACGGCGACCAAGACCTTCCCCGGCAGGGGTAACATGCGCCGACGGTGAACGACCGTATGTTCTGTGACTGTTAAACCAGGTGTGTAGGAATGGGCCATTCTCAGTTCTTCATTGAGTTTCGAGTTGCGGATTACTCGTTTCGGACGAACGTTCAACAGCTAAACACTCAACACTACCCGCTCGCCGTTGGGTATAACCCAACGGCCTTGAACCATTTCGTGAGGGTCGCCACACGGGCCGGTTGCTCCGCCGGAAGTTTCAGTGGCCGCCCACGTCCGTCAAGCAAGAGCCCAACCACACCGCCATGAACTTCTTTGGTCACAGCCACGCCTACCCCGGCACCCATGTTGATGCCTTTGGCAGGCTGGATCTTGATCGATGCCTTCTGGCCAGACTCCAGTGGATAGAGCCGCAGCTCGCCGAACTTCAACTGATCGCTGATCGTCTTGCCATCCGGCATCGTCAACTGATAGTCGGCACAACGATCACCGTCTTTTCCCTGCCCGATCGGTGCCACGCAAGTTCCAAGGTAAATCATGCAATCACGCACAAACACATCCGTCGCTGCCATCTCATTGATCGTGGAAAGCACCCCGAGGTGCGGCATCATGAAAATGCTGTCGACCGATAGCCTCGTACAGCCCATCGGCTCGTACGCATCGACCATCATCAACATAGATTGAATCCGACGCGGAGCATGGGACAAAATCCCGCCGCTTCCGACGATCAAATCCAACTTCAGCATATCGATCAGGGACTTGCCGGAGGCTTGCTGTTCAAACACGTCGGAGATCGTTCGCTCTTGCTGCACCCCCTTCAACCCCGTCGCCAGCGACTTATGATGAATCAAGGCCAGACGCAAGGCTTCGCGCGCGATCGCCTGTTCGATTTGCAACTCGTCGAGTGTCTGCGGGATGGTCGTCGGACGGATCATCTTGTTCTTGATTCGATTGCGCAGCGCCTGCTCATCGATCGTGAACGGCACCCACCGCATGATATTGGCCAGTCCCGCTTCAGCCAGGACATTCGACACGCTGTACGACATGCCGAGATTGGCACTGACCGTCCGATTGAACACCCCGTCGAACACAGAGAAGACGTCGGTCGTGGCACCACCGATATCGACACCAATGAGGTTCAAATGTTCCCGTTTCGCAATCGCTTCCATAATGAGGCCGACTGCCGCGGGAGTCGGCATGATAGGCGCACCGGCCATCTCAATCAGCTTCTTATAGCCGGGTGCCTGCTGCATGACATGTTCGAGAAACAGGTCATGGATTTTGTTTCGTGCCGGCGCGAGATTCTCTCGCTCGAGCACTGGTCGAATATTGTCCGTCACGACGAGCGCGGATTTCTCTTCAAGGATCTTCCTAACTTGAGGCTGAGCCTCCTTGTTGCCGGCATAGATCAGCGGTAACTTGTAGGTCACACCGAATCGCGGCCGTGGTTCCGCCGCTGCCAGATACTCGGCCATCTCGACCACGTGAGTCACAGCTCCGCCGTCCGTTCCACCGGCCATCAGGATCATGTCCGGCCTCATGGAACGGATACGCTCGATCTTCTCATGCGGCAACCGGCCATCATTCGCCGCCAACACATCGATGACGATCGCGCCCGCTCCCAGCGCCGCTCGTTGCGCGCTTTCGCCGGTCATGTTCTGTACGACGCCCGTCACCATCATCTGCAAGCCCCCACCGGCACTGCTGGTAGAGATGTAGATGTCGACACCCGTCTTGTCATCGCGACAAGGCGTGATGATCTGATCACCATCCAAAATCTTACGGCCGGACAGTTCCTCAATTTCAGCAATGGCGTTCAAGACCCCGCGCGTCACATCTTCGAACGGCGCCTCGACGGTCGTCGGGGCTTCGCCGCG
>JAHBWQ010000352.1 GCA_019636915.1 Nitrospira sp.
GGTGACGAGCGCCGAATGGAGGTTGATGGTCTTGATCCGATTCTCAAGGTTATCCAACATCGTGTTGAATGCCTGTGCTTCCCGATGGAGGTAGTCGTGTTTCCGTAACCGTACCCGTTGGTGAAGATCGCCGGTCCCGATCGACCGAAAGAGGGTGGAGAATCGATACAGTGGTCCGGCAATGCGGTGCATGAAATACAGAGAGTGGAGGAGCAGTGCCAGGAAGGTGATGATCAGCCAGGGCCAGATCCGCGAATTCAGCTCAAGAAACTGGGATGCCACCTGCGCATGCTGTTCCCAGGACAGGGATGGATCGTAGAGCGGCTGCACCATCGGCAGGAAGATGACGGCATACAGCATGATCAACAGACAGGCCACATAGATCAGCGTGGTCCAGACAAACCAGGATTGGACGGGGTGAACGAACAACTGTCTTCGTTGAAAGAGACCGATCATGATTCCATCGCTTTTCTCGTCCAGACGAGGTGTGCCTGGTTCTTGAAGGTGATGGTGTGATCTTTATTATGATAATAGAACGATAAGGTTTGTTCATCGCTTCGAGAATCGCCGTAGGCGATCGTATACAACGTGCGAGGCCCTTCTGCACTCACGTCGATGCGGCGCATGGCTTGCGCATCCAGATGTTCGAAACCGACGCTGAACGACACGCCGCTTGTGGTAAATACCAGCATGCCGTTCTCGTATCCCTTTGCCGAAGTGACCCAGGCGCCGACCAATTCATTCGGGCATGAGACGGGCTGGTCGTGCACCACAACGCTATAGATGAAACCGGCCAGCATCAGCCCGGCGATGGTGATCAGGACCGTCGTGGATCTGCCCGCTGGTTGTTCAGGAGGATTTGCCGTCGCAGCGGGCGCTTGTCTCATGCATACCTCGGTTTCTCAGGATACGTCTGTCATCAGCCCAGTGATGGCATCGTACCTTGTCTGTCCAATGGGTCAACTACTTGCTCACTTCCCACAGAGCGGAGAAGAGGAAAAAAATGGACTGTCGGTGCGGATCGGTACCACGGTCATACGCTCGGGTACTGATGACTGTGGAATGCAGAGGGTGGTGAGTTGAGGAAACAGCTTGGTTATGGGAGTAACGCGTTCAGTCGGCAAGGGACTGGGGAGTGGGCACGGAGAATTGGGGTGAGTCACGCAGCTTCTTGTTCAGCCAGGTCACCAATTCATGGTTCACACGATTTGGCTTGTCCTCATGCACGAAGTGTCCGGCATCCGCCAGAGTGACGACTGTCAGGTCGCTTACGACACGGTTCAATTCATCAAGATTGTGAGGACCGAGGGCGTGATCTTGTAGTCCCCACAACACCAAGGTGGGAATCTCGATCTTGGGGTAGCCCAATCTGCGTTGGCGCAGCGCCCCTCCACCACGAAGCGCGGCTCGATAGTAGTTCAGCATGGCGGTGAGGGCCTCTGGTGCACAGGCCTGCTTGCGGTAGCGCTGCACGATGTCGTTGGGTATGTGCTCCCGATGAATCGCCATACGTTCGAAGATCTTTCCGATGATGCCGCTCTGCCCCATGGACAAGATGGCCTCAGGAAGCCAAGGAATCTGAAACACCCCCATGTACCAGGAGCGGCGCAATTGTCGCCAGCGCCTGAGTTCTCGTTCAAAGCAAGCTGGGTGAGGGGCATTCAGAATCACAAGAGCTTTGAGTCGTTCCGGATACCGCATGGCATAGTACCAGGCGATGATGCCGCCCCAATCATGTCCAACCAGGATGGTCTGTGGCGCTCCAGCGGCCGTCAGCAGTCCGCTGATGTCATGCAACAACGACTCGATCGCGTAGGTCCCAAGACCACTGGGACGTGTCGTCCCTCCATAGCCACGTAGGTCAGGGGCCCAGACCCGATAGCCGGCTTCTGCCAGTGGCTGAATCTGATATCTCCATGAAATCGAATATTCCGGGAATCCATGCAGGCAGAGTACCAGCCGGTCTCCGGTTCCAGCCATGGCGACTTGAAAGGACAACTGATTGGCCGAGACCCGACGGTATGAGAGGGTTTCAGCGTGGGGAAGAGTCGGGTCATTCGTGCTCATGTGCAAAAACTTGGAAAATGCTGGTCAGATCGTGACGGCTTCGCTATGCTCACCGGAATGGAACGACCAAATTGGGTGTTTCGACAAGATCAGGGGAAATGGCTTGCGCATCCAGAAGGCCACCCGCAGCGGGAAGTTCAAGCGGCCTCCTTCGAGGAGCTGCAGTGTAAGGTTCAACAGCTAAGTCAAGACCTCGCAAAAAGTCCTCGCGAGGTTCCATGTGTCGAGCGATCCGTGGTCGATCAACCGCGCCTGGATACACCACGGTATGTGATCTCGCTGGATCAAGAGAAATGGTGTGGGTATTTGCAGGGATATCCTGATCAGTCGGCACAAGGAGATTCCTTTGATGAAGTGGAGTTCAAGTTAAGTCTTCTCTGGCGTGACCTCGTTAATAGAAAGTCTCCTACCCTCCGGAAAGCGGCCTGAACCCTGTATCCTTTTGGCTCGACAGTTTCTCATCATATAGGTGCGGCACTGGCTCGAGATCTACTGATTTTTGCCGCGGCTTGAATCGTCCACCCTCCAGCATCCGGAGAAGGTTTCACCGGGAACC
>JAHBWQ010000353.1 GCA_019636915.1 Nitrospira sp.
ACCCGTTAACGTCCATTAAGACCTTTATTCAGCTGGCTCCCGAGCGGAAGGATGATAGCCAATTTATCGGCGAGTTCAGCCGTATTGTCCTTGAGGACGTCAATCGGATCGAACGATTGATCCAAGAAATTCTTGATTACGCCCGCTACATGGAACCACAGATGACCGACGAGGACTTGAATGACATCGTCACCTCGTGCCTCTACTTCATCCAAGTCAAGGCAGACAGTCGAGGGATCAAGATTGAAAAACAGTTGGCGCCCGAGCTTCCTCGTGGCATGCTGGATCGGCAGCAAATCAAACAGGTGCTTTTGAATCTCCTATTGAACGCCCTCGATGCTATTGGTGAGGGACCCGGGAGTATTCGGGTACGGACACATCAATTCCAAAAACCTGCGGGTCCCCTCCTCATGCAGATTGACATCGAAGATACCGGACATGGAATTGCGCCCGAGAACCTTGAGCACATTTTTGATCCATTCTTTACGACCAAACATACAAGCACGATGAACGCTGGAACCGGGCTGGGCTTAACCATCGCACACCAGATCATTCATGAGCATCACGGCGACATCCACGTAACCAGTACCATAGGTCAGGGAACGACGTTCCGCATTACTCTTCCCGCGCTTCGTCAGTAGCACCCAAGAGGAGCCTTTGTGGAAAGCGCCATTGCAAAAAAGCGGCTGTTATTGATCGACGACGAGGCCCGTGTACGCGCCTCACTGAAAATGGTGCTGGAACCGCTCTACGACATCGCCCAAGCGAGTGACGGTCCTGAGGGCCTCGACATCTTCCGTAAAGAGGCCCCTGACTTGGTCCTGCTCGACATCGTCCTGCCGGGCACCGACGGTCTCGCAGTACTCCAGATGCTCAGGACAGAGCGGAAATCCACCCCTGTGATTATGCTCACCGGCACAAAATCCGTAAAAACAGCCGTGGATGCGATGAAGTTGGGGGCGGCTGACTACCTCTCAAAACCGTTTGATGTCGATGAGCTGCGAATCATAATCGACCGTGTCCTGAACTCTTCGGAGTTGGAGCAGGAAGTCACCCAATTGCGTGCCCAAGTCGCCAAGCGATACGCGTTTCACAATCTGATTGGAAAAAGTCCGGGCATGCAGGAGATCTACTCCAAAATCGAGCAAGTTGCTGACAGCCGAACCACCGTACTCATTACCGGGGAAAGTGGAACCGGCAAAGAGTTGGTCGCCAAAGCCTTGCACTACAACAGTTCCCGCCGAGAGCGTCCGTTTGTCGCACTCAACTGCGCCGCGCTCCCCGAGACGCTGATTGAAAGCGAGCTGTTCGGCCACGAAAAAGGAGCGTTTACGGACGCCACTGCCCGACGCGTTGGGCAATTTGAGCTTGCAAATACCGGAACCTTGTTCCTTGACGAAATCGGCGATCTCAGTCCAGTCACACAAGCCAAGTTATTGCGTGTCATTCAGGAACGAGAGTTTACGAGAATCGGCGGAGTTCAACCAATTAAAGTTGATGTCCGTATCGTCGCGGCAACAAACAAAAACCTTGATGAACTTGTCCGAAAGGGGCTATTTCGGGAAGATCTCTACTATCGAATCAACGTCATCTCTCTCTATCTTCCTCCTCTTCGTGAACGTGGCGAAGATATTCCCTTGATCGCCAACCATTTCCTGGAGAAACGGTTAGAGGAAGCACAGCGCCCCCCCATTGAATTCGGGAAAGAGGCGTTGGAACTCCTAGCCCATTATCCCTGGCCAGGCAATGTGCGCGAGTTGGAAAATTTTATTGAGCAGGCGTTCATCTGGTCTCAACATGCTACGGAAATTACCCCAGAGCATTTGCCGACTTCGATGAAAAACACCTCGCGTTCACCATCCCTCCGCGACGATACCCTTGCTGGCCGAATGTCGCTCGAGAAAGCTGTGATGGAATTTGAGCGAGAAATCATTCTCGATGCCTTGAAGCGAACTAATTATGTCCAGACCCATGCTGCGAATCTACTGGGGATCAGCCGCCGAATGCTGAAGTATCGGATGGATACACTCGGTATCGGGCGGCCAGATAATTCAACTACTCAGGATTCCGAACATCATATGCAAGAATGACACACTCGCCAACAAGAATGCCACAGTTGTACATCGTTGATATGTGAAGAATATTCATAAACTTAGCTCGCATGCATATATATAGCATTGCTAATAATACTGCATACAACATATGAGTGCTGCTTGTAACCAGTTGATAAGGAACAAATTTTGCTTAATTCTGTCATGACGCTCCTAGTATTGATCGCATGACGACTTCTGCACAACCTTCCACAAGACCAACTATTCTCATTATTGAGGATGAGGTAGGCCCACGAGACGCATTGAAAGTTGTTCTTGGTTCGTTTTGTACCATTCACTGTGCTGAGAATGCCAGGACGGCGCTTGAGCTGCTCAGACAGCAGTCGATTGACCTGATTACCCTCGATCAAAAACTACCGGATCGCCCGGGCCTCCAGCTCCTCCAAGAAATCAAGCTCGATTATCCCGACATAGAAGTTGTGATTGTCACGGGATACGGAAGTCTGAAATCAGCCATGGAAGGCATTCGCCACGGTGCGGCAGGTTACCTACTGAAACCGTT
>JAHBWQ010000354.1 GCA_019636915.1 Nitrospira sp.
GCGGACCATGATTGCGCGGGCCTTGGCTCAGACACCACACGTTCTGTTGCTTGATGAGCCAACCGCGTTTCTCGATTTGCAACATCAGGTTGAGATCGGATCGGTGTTATGCCGATTGAAAGACGAGCGTGGCATGACGGTAATTCTGATTTCACATGACTTGAATCTCGTCAGCCAATATTGCGATCGGCTTCTCTTGCTCGCTGATGGACAGGTGGTCCGGCTGGGAACCCCTGAAGAGGTCATAGAGCCTGTGGTGCTGGAGGAGGTCTACCGCTGCAAGGTACTTGTGGATCGGCATCCGACTTCACGGATGCCACGAGTGACATTGCCTGCTCGGAAGACTATGTGGAACGGTTGACATGACGCGAGGAAAAATCGCCCTGCTCCATCTCGAAATCCGTCCCGGTGCAATTGTGCAAAACCGGTACTTGCTCGTCGAAGCCATCAAGCACGCGGCTTCGATCGGGGCAGAGTGGATCGTGACACCAGAGCTTTCGGTCTGCGGATTACAGTTTGTGCAACACACCGGCACTGAGTGGATACAACCGCAACCCGACCCGTGGATGCAACAGGTCTGCAGGCTGGTCAGGACTCTGAAACAGACGGTCTTTCTTGGTTGCCCGGAACGGGAGGGTAGGCGGTTCTACAATTCCGTGTTTGTCATCAGTCCGGCAGGCGAGATTGTAGGCCAACATCGCAAGATCAATGTGGTGAGTGATTCCTTGGCATGGTCGAGTTCAGGTGACTGTGTCGCTCCAATTGAGTGCGACGGGATCAAGGTCGGTGTGCTTATCTGCAGCGATGCCTACACGTCGAATATTGCTCGGGTGCTGAAGTTCGAAGGGGCACAGATGTTGGTGTCCCCCACGTCATGGGGCCCAGGCATTCATGGTCCGAATGGGGAATGGGAGCAGCGGAGCCATGAAACAAGACTCCCGTTGATTGTCTGTAATCGAACTGGTTCAGAGACGACACTCGATTTTCGAAAGGCGCCGAGCTTGGTGGTGAAGAACGGTGACCGGTTATTGTCTCATACGTCGGACCGATCGGCCATCCTCACGTTTGACTGGGACTTCTCCAATATGGTACCAAGCACAACTCATTTTCGGACGGACTACCTTCGAAGTTAGCTCAGTGCACAGACGACAAGGTGCGGGAGTGCCCGTGCCGGACTAGGAAAAGGCGCATCCCCTTTTTCTGTCGAATAGAGGCGGATGCCGATATTGCGGAGGAAAGAACGTAGAACGAGATAGACCGTCAGTGCCGGGGAAGATGGTGCAACTCCATCACGGTGCCGCCACTGTAAGCGGGGAGTGACTCTGCCACATGCCACTGTGCGTTTCAACGCATGGGAAGGCGCAGGGAAACGAGGATCCGCAAGTCAGGAGACCCAACGGACGGGAAACATTCACACCCTTCGAGTCAAAGGGAGGTTTTCATGCATCGCGTGTATCGGCGTGTCATATTTGTTTGTGCCTTTGGTTTTGCTTCTTCTCTGTACGTCATTCCTCCTTCCGTAGCTGCTCAGGATATCGCTATGGCTGATCAGCAGGAGACCGTCGAGGCTCCTGATGTTGTGGTAAGTGCGACTAAAACTCCCATTCCAACCAAACAGGTCACAAGCGCCGTCGAAGTCATGACCGGCGAAGAGATGCAACAGCGCAAAATTAGAACGGTCGCAGAAGCGCTTCGATGGGCCACGGGTCTTGCGGTCTTTCAAAGTGGAGGACTTGGAACGACCGTTGATGTGCGGATGCGCGGGGGCACATCTGAGCAGACACTGGTTTTGATTGATGGGGCGATCGTCAACAGCGCCACGCTCGGCACCTATAATTTCGCCAACCTTACCTCCGACAATATCGAACGGATCGAAATCTTACGCGGCAGTCAAAGCATGCTGTGGGGATCTGATGCAATGGGAGGTGTCATCAATATCACAACCAAGCGTGGACATGACAAACCTACTGTGTCGGCATTTGCCGAGTACGGATCATTCAACACGATTCGAGAAGGGGGCAGCCTGGCCGGCAAGAAAGGACCGTTTGATTTTTCAGGGTCAATCACGCGTTTGGATACGGCTGGGTTTTCAGCCATCAATTACCGGCGTGGTGCGGCTGAACGTGATGGCTATCACAACTGGCAAGGATCTGTTCGGCTAGGAGCCGACCTGCCGAAGGATGGACGGCTGGAATTTAGTTTCCGTTGGCTGGAAGGTCTTGTACATTTCGATGGATTCACATTCAATCCGGTCACCTTTGCCTCAGAGCCGGCTGATGTGTTTGGCGCCAGATCAAAAAATACCCAATACGTTTTTTCAGGAAACTACGCACAACCGATTACGGATTGGTGGTCGCAGAAACTGACCTTGTCACGGGCAACGGAAACGCTTGGGAGCGACGGCGGCGCAGTTGAACGGAGTCTTGTGACGGGAGCCACGGGACCCATAGGGTTCCCATTCAGGTCTCAAATCGGAACCACCAGCAATCGGATTGAATGGCAACACAACATCCAAGTCGGCAAACCGCTTAGATTGACTGCGGGGTATCAGTTTCGCGAACAGAGAGGCAATAATCGTGATATTCTG
>JAHBWQ010000355.1 GCA_019636915.1 Nitrospira sp.
CATATCTGAGGTGTGGAATCCTGGCGCTGGCGGGGTGGCTCATTGCCGCCGGCGCCCTTGCCGAGAGCACGCCAGCCGAGACGAAATCGAGCCAGTTGAGCAATCATCGGTTTAGTGCGGTGCTTGAATCGGAAGCGGCGTATGGGATTGCACGAGATCGTGCCAATAAAATGGAGATGGTGCTTGATCCGCAGTGGGAATATCGATGGAGTGAAGATACCCGTATCACCGGGATCGCTCGGCTGTATACGGAAGGGTTCGACCATCTGGAACCTGGTCGACTGAGCCAAGGGGAGGTTTCGCCGAATTCCCGACGCTTACAACTAGGCGACCGAACCGACATAGAACTGCGCGAGTTCTACCTGAGGACGCGACTCTGGGGGATGCATCTTACGCTTGGCAAACAGCAGGTCGTCTGGGGGAAGGCCGATGGGCTGAAACTGCTCGACGTCGTCAATCCACAAAATTTCAGGGAATTCATTCTGGATAACTTTGACGATTCTCGTATCCCGTTGTGGACATTGAATGCCGAATTGCCCATCGGAGGGGGCAACTTGCAGTTTCTCTGGATACCGGACCGCACCTATCATAAATTGCCTCAAGCAGGTGGCACGTTTGCCTTTAGCTCACCGCTGATCGTTCCGCAGGCGCCTCCTGGTGTTGCAGTGAATCTTCGGCCTCTTGATCGTCCTCACAATATCGTGATGGATTCCGACATCGGCATGCGGTTTTCAAAGTTTTGGCATGGCTGGGACCTTACGGTGAACTATCTCTACCACTATGCGGATTTTCCCGTGTTCTTTCAGTCAGTGTTTCTAGCCCCGGGCGGCGCCACGGTTACGGTGAATCCTCGGTATGAGCGCAACCATCTCATCGGGGGGTCGGTCAGCAATGCCTTCGGCAACCTGACCGTGCGCGGAGAAGCGATTTACAATACCGATCGATTCGTGCTGACCATGAACCGAAGGGACGGTGATGGTGTGATCAAAAGTGGTGAAATAGCCTATGTTCTAGGGCTGGATTGGTCCGGCATTCAGGATACGTTGGTGAGTGTCCAGCTGTTTCAAAGCTGGTTGCTTCATCCAGCCGACGGTGTTGTGCGCGACACATTAGACACCACGAGTTCCATATTACTGAGAAGACATTTCTTGAATGAAACGTTAGAAACTGAAGTGCTTTGGTTGCAAAGCGTAAACCAAGGCGATGGACTCATCCGGCCAAAAGTCAGCTATGAGCTGCGCGATAATCTAAAAATTTGGACAGGATTTGATCTGTTCTATGGCGATCGCAATGGCTTGTTTGGACAATTTGATCGGAACGATAGGCTCGTGATCGGAATGGAACTGGGGCTTTGAAGCGTGTGGTTGTTCAATCCGATGATGATCTGAATCCTAACGGATCACTTGTATCTGTCGCCACCGCTCGGACTGATATCGCCAGAGCAACAGCCCCATCCGTACGGTCCAGTCTGCAATCATCGCCGCCCAGATGTAGAAGACCGATTGGCGTGCCCAGAGGGCAGCCATGAGTGCCAACGGCACGCGGACGCCCCACATGCCGATCATGGTGGCGCCCATGATGAACCGCGTGTCGCCGGCGCCGCGCAATGACCCAGCCAGGACCATGGTGAGAGCGAGCGGGATTTGCAAGAGGGCGACGATCTTGAGAAACATCGTTCCAAGTTCGACTACGGCTTCGTCGGTGGTGAATGCCCGAAACAATGTAGCGGGAACGAAGAAGAATAGGAGTCCCATTCCGGTCATGATGACGATTGCCAGCCGATTGGCCTCCCAATTCTCCAATTTCGCTCGGGTGTATTTTCCGGCTCCGATGCTCTGCCCGACCATCGTGGCGGCCGCAATGGCCAGTCCATAGCCCGGGAGAAAGGAAAAGGATTCAATTGAGAGTCCGACTTGGTGTGCCGCATAGGCGGCGGTGCCATAGAGGAGGACGAGTTTGGTGTAGATAAAGATACCGGCTTGTTGCACGATGCGTTCTCCGGACACAGAGGCTCCCACGTCCCAGATCGAGCGAATAAGGTCCAGGCGCAATCTAGACGATTTTTTCAAGATGGGACCACAACGGAACACGAGGTAGAGTACCCCTACCGTTTCAGCAAGACCCGCGGCGATCGCCGCACCCTTCAATCCCAATGCAGGAACACCCCATTGCCCATAGATGAGCGGATAGGCAAGGGCCACATGTAGGAGGTTCACGGCGATGAGACCATACATGGGAGTCTTGGTGTCGCCGGTACCTTGAAGAATCGAGGACAGGACTTGGATGAGGATGGTGCAGGGGATCACCAGAAAGATGAGTGTCGAATAGGGGAGGGCGAGTTCAATAACGACGGATTCTGCACCGAGCTGCTGCATCACGAACCGATTGCCGCCGATTCCAAGGCCGGCCAATAGAATTGCGATGCCGAGCGAAAGCCAGAGGAAGTGACGGGCTGCTTCTCCCGCATCCTGTCGCCGTCTTGCTCCCCAGAGCTGGGCCACGATCACATTCGTGCCAACTGAGATTCCGGAGACCAGCGTCGTGGCGACGAATGCCAGCAGTTGCCCG
>JAHBWQ010000356.1 GCA_019636915.1 Nitrospira sp.
CTATTCGACTCTGACCTTAACCGCCGATGTGGATGCAACGTCAAACAAGACCTTTGTCCCAGGTGTGAAGAGCCAACTTTTGAGCTTGGGGCTCGAACAGACAATTTTGTCGGAATTTCTTTCGTTTCGGATCGGAACATTCAAAAATATGCAGGATGCGTCCACCCCCTTCGTTCCGACGGCAGGCCTGGGGCTGAGGTGGTTTAATTTCCGGGCTGATGCCGGTGGGGGGTATGATTTTCGTGAAAAGGGTGCGCTCGTGTCTGCTTCTATTTCCTTGACATTCTAATGGTATACTAAACCCATGCTGGCTCGATCATCTGTGCGTATTCTATCTCTCGCCTTGTTTGTCACATTACTCAGCGGCTGCGGGGGATTGCAGGAGGTGTGGGAAGGCCCTGGCGCCAGGGTTTTTCGACCTCAGACCATCGCCGTGCTGCCCCCGATGGCCAGCCAGTACGACAGCGCCCGGGAGGACATTCAGGACGTGCTGGTAGGAGCACTGAATCGGCAAGGCAATATCGAGCGGGTCGTCTCGCCTGAAAATGTCACGGATATCTTCCAAGCCTCAAAAGAAGCCTTTGATTCACTGGTGTTCTACTTTTCTCGTCTAGAGATGACCGGACAATCCGACAAAGATTCGGCCGTCAAGCTCGGGAAAGCCCTGAACGTCGATGCATTCCTCGTGGTTCGAGTGAATTCCTGGGAATACGTCCGCAAGGAAGGCGATAACGTCGGGCGAGTGGGGCTCAGCCTTCGACTGATCGATGCCGCCACCGGCACGACAGTCTGGAAAGCACGCCATGAACGGTCGGACAGTTACATGTTCATCAAGCCAAGCCTCAAAGACATTGCAAAAGAGCTCGCCAGCGAGATGATCAAATACATGCCTCCGCAAACGAAGAAGTAAGACTCCCCCTCGTCGGCAACCTGATTCATAAAACCTCGATTCCAACAGCTTTGTGAGAAAAATGAGCACTGCCGGTGTGGCGATGGACACACTCGCAATACTGAAATCGCAGCTATTCCAGATCACCAAAGAAAATGGACTGGCCAGAATGGCCATCGAGGAGAGCGGGGCTCTCACACCTCGTGACTTGCATCACGTATCTGGCAAGCGAACGACACTTCACGATATACACTTCACGCTTCTGAAAACGTAGGGCCGGTTTTGTAGATCAATCAGCATTCTGGGGATTCGCGATGCGACTGATTGTCGCATCGTGCAAACTCACAGCATCGTCAATCTCTGACACACTATAGCCATAGTCACAATGGGCTGAGCGAATGGCATTAGACCTCTTGCATAACCCCGTTTTTCGGATTCCCTTCTTGCTCTAAGTGTGATTCCATGCGCGTTTGGACAAGGGAGGAACGTCATGGAGATTCAGGGGGTTGCAGGGATGCCAGACCGCACGTTCCGGCGGCTGACGGGCGTTCGGAAACGAACGTTTTTTGAGATGGCGGCTGTGCTGGAACAAGCCGAGGCCGTGCGCAAGGCGCGGGGCGGCAAGCCGAATCGCCTAGCGGTGGAGACCCGGCTTCTGATGACGCTGGAATACTGGCGGGAATACCGCACGTACCTGCACATCGGGCAGAGCTACGGCGTGAGCGAGAGCACGACCTATCGCAACATCCGCTGGTGTGAGGCCGTGCTGATCACCAGCGGCGCGTTCACGCTGCCCGGCAAGAAAGCCTTGCGCACGAGCGACAGGACCTATGAGGTCGTCCTCATCGATGCCACGGAAACGCCGGTCCAGAGACCGAAAAAAAGCAGCGCCGGTACTACTCAGGCAAGAAAAAGCGCCACACGCTGAAGACGCAGCTCGTTGTCGACCAGGCGACGAACAAGATTATCTGCCTCGCTCATGACGCGGGACGTCGCCATGACTTCCGGCTGTTCAAGGAGTCCAACGTCAAGCTCCATCCCGACACCACAGCCATTACCGACACCGGCTATATGGGCTTGCAAAAACTTCATGGCAAGACCACCATGCCGAAAAAACGCCGCAAGAAGAATCCGTTGAACCAGGGCGACAAGCGCACCAACCACCACATCTCCAGGAATCGCGTGCCTGCCGAGCACGTCATCGCCGCCGTCAAGCGCTTCAAGATCGTGGCCGACCGATACCGAAACCGCAGAAAACGCTTTGGCCTGCGTTTTGCGCTGATCGCGGCTCTGTACAATAGGGACTTGACGCCATGAGGTTATGCAAGAGGTCTAGTGAAGATCAGTCTATGAGCGTGCTGTTGGAATTCGCTAGAGCATTTTGCATTTAAGCAGACACATACCCTGCCGATTTGAAGTAGTTGGCGCATTCCTGGGGCGAGAAGGTGTCGAGGAGTGTTCCAATTTCGTGCCATAGCGCCTCGACGGTGCGGTGGGCCGCTTTTTTGAGCAGGGCTTTGAGCTTGGCGAACACCATTTCGATTGGGTTGAAGTCCGGGGAGTACGGCGGCAGATAGCGGATGGTGGCACCGACCCCTTCGATGGCTGCGCGCACGGCGTCGTTCTTATGGCTGCCGAGATTGTCAGCAATGACGATAT
>JAHBWQ010000357.1 GCA_019636915.1 Nitrospira sp.
TCAATAGAAATCTGGCGGGAACGACATACTTCGACATTCGACAGACGACATAATTTTTAGCGAGGAGGCGCGTGCATGAAAGGATCGTACGGTACGGTGGGTACTGTCCAAGTGATGCTTGTGGCCGTATTCATGGCCACATCCATCGCATTGGGACAACAGACAGCATCAGCCCAGGACGGTGTACCCAACCAGAGTCCGCAGCAGGTCCCAATAGTAACCACACAACAGACTGATACGACACCGGGAAAAGTTGAGTTGCCATCGGTTACGCAACCCTCTCAAGGTGGCATATCACTGGAAGATCTACTCCTTCAAAAGGGTACGATTACAAAGGACGAGTGGCTCAGGATTCGTGCGGAACAGGAATACACGGTCGCCGACCAAACACGACGAGTTGATAGTCTGGAAGATTGGAAGAGTAAAACAGAAGTACTTCCGATTTTGCGGGACAAGGTCAATTTCGGTCTGAACGCGCTCCAATTTCTGTATGGACATGTCAATGCAAATGTTCCTGAAGGAAGGAGTCAGGACAGTTTCTCTGTTCGCCGCGCCGAGGTGCTGTTCTGGGGCAAGCTCAGCGACTACCTTCCCCGGTGGCACATGCTGATGGAATTCCAAAGCACCGGCAATACAAGCACCACTCCTCTCACCGGCGCCTCCACGACTTCTGTGGCAACCTTCTTTCGAGAAGCCTACATCGACGTGCGTCCGATTCAATCGTGGGCGCCGAACCTGAACATGATCAGGATGGGGATCTTCCGGATGCCCTTCGGCATCTTCACGGAAACGTCCGGAGGTCTCCGGGATATCATCAGTTCTCCCTATCTGAACGGTGTGGGCGGTGGTGGTGGACCGGGCCAGAATAGAAACGGCACGGGTGGCGCCATAGAATTTCTTCAGGAGCGCGATTATTTCGTCGATGTGCGCGGGAAGCTCATGAATCGACTCGAATATGTGGTCGGGATCATGAACAACAACAATTTTCAGGCGAACGGGATCGTCAGCAACACATCGGGGATCGGCGGAGCCAATCAGCCGAAGGCGGTGTACACCCGTATCCGGCTGTTTGGAGACGACGTATCGTTCATCAGCTTCACCATGATCCAGGGGACGTCAAACAACGCGGGGACCTTCATCAATGGGCGTGGCAAGGGCCACTTTGACCGGTATGGCGTAGATTTTCGCTACAACCCGAAATTTTTGCCTGGGTTCATGGTGTATGGCGAATATTGGCAAGGCCATGACGGTTCGAATGCAACCACGGTCGGGACAGCGGCCAACGGAGCCTGCCTTGATACGTGCGGCGGGTCCGGCGCGCCGGGTGTCCAGCGACGCACATGGTATGTCCTGGCGAAGTATCTCTTCACAGAAGGACCACTCGAGAACTTTGAGCCGGTCTACATGTATGAGGAGTTCGATCCTAACACCAGGTTATCGAACGACCTCTACACCAGGCACATCGCTGGCTTGACCTACTACTTTGAAAACTTCCCTCCCAAAATGCAGTCCAAGGTGCAGTTTAACTATGAGTTTCGGCACCATTCAGGGCTGGGGCCCGGCATCGCGCTCAATGCCGCGACGGACCCCTTTGCCCAAAACGCATTTTTCTTCCAGTGGCAGGTTCGATTCATGTAGTGTGCTTTAGTTCATTGAGACGCCACATGTGCAAACAGTCCATAGTTGTTCCGCTCAATGGCCGGCTCATGATTATGCGTACAACGCTCAAAGGCGGGCAACCTGTCGTGTTGCACTCTATTTTGACTTCGATCACCTTCAGCTTATTGTTGTTAATCACAACTATCGGCGACCTAACTGGTTGTAGTTTCTTGAGCAGTGATCGGATGGTGTACAACCAAGCCGGCATTCATATCGGCCTGGAAGGCGATCCGACGATCGCCCGCTCACATCAGCTTGTTTTAAATAATCATCCCCTGGACCTGACGCCGCATGAGATTGAATCGCTTCTTCAGCCCATTCAACTCATCGGGTACAGTGGTACCTTTTCGGGTTTGATAACGAAGCCGCAACCGGCCCCCCTTTTTACGCCTCAGGAGTTATCGACGATCTCCAAACATCTGGCTCACGCATTACGAGAAGCGAAGCCCGATGAACGAGTGTCCTTCTCATTGCCGAAACCGGGCGTGACGTATAGCGAAGAGCGAACAGTCGGATCCTTGTTTTTTCGCGGGCCCTATCTCCACGTGGTTGTGAACGACCATTCTTCGATCATTCGCACAGATACCGGGGGAGGGGATTATAAAGATATCCGTGATACCAAGGGTATGCAGTTAGGAATCGTGGGGGCCGATCAAGCAGCAGCCGTGCCGCCCATCGAGGAACCTCGATGGGCGCCCTTCGACAGGGTTCACATTTCGCTCGTCGTGAAAGAGCTATCGGCTCGAAAGGGAACGACTTCGTCTGCACGTACAAAACAAGGGAGAACCGACTCACCGGTTTCTCTACCCACCGCAACATCACCAGAACGTCCTCAGGGTAGTACCTCGCCGGAGGAGCTGC
>JAHBWQ010000358.1 GCA_019636915.1 Nitrospira sp.
TTGGCGCTGTGAGCTGGAGCTATCATGGGACGTTGCGCCGAGAATGATGATGCCCGCAAAGGATGAGCTGGACGTATCCACACGATCGGTCGACACCTTGTCGTAGATCCAGACCTCGCGCCGTTTTTCGTCGGTGGTCACGATATTAGGACTTCCCAGGAGTTCGGCCACCTGGGCGGCAGACATGCCGACTTTGATTTCCCCTTGTACCTTGCCAACCGTCAGGCGGTCTTCCTTGATTTCCGCCCTGTTGCCCCCGCAGCCTGCGGCGACGAGGAACAGGCACAGACACAGTGCACTCCATCGATAGGTCATCGTAAGTTTTCCTTTCCATTCACGTTGTGCGATTTGGGTGTGACATGAGCACAGGCTACTGCTCCCGAGAGGATGTGTCAATGAGCATGACTGGAAAAGCTGGTAATAGAACGCAGCCCATCATGCTGTTCTTGCCACAATGAAATGTATCGCATGGTTTGCCGAGGAAACCAAACTCAAACGAGAAAAACTCTGTACGGATGCGTTTTGAACGAAGCAACTCTGAGGCCAGAAGGCTAGATACGCCGGCGACCGTTGTGCTGTTGGATCGCCAATTCAACACAGAATGGACTGCTTGGTCCTATGCATCCACCGGCATAGGCGCCGACCCCATGTACCATCTTTACTATCGTGCGCCGAGAAATGAGTTGTGAGTTAGGCAGCTTCTAGAATGGCTTTGCGGAGCGATTGGGGAATGGTAATGGGTAGAAACAGACTCTTAGGGTAGAGGTAATCCTCGCCGGATTCATCGATGACGCGGACGTGCCCATGCTTGAGTGCCGTCGCATCGGGAAGAGCTACATAGACCTTTCGCTTTTCCAAAGAGACGGTGTAGCCCTTGTTCTCGATACAGATCAGGAACCTAGACTTAGAATGCTTGAGTTTTGGCATCGGTGGAGTCTTACAGCAGTCGCTTGATCTTGTGTTCCTTCCGGCCTATCCCGGTCGCTTCATACCAATGAATTTCAGCGAGATGAATGGAGCCATCAGAGAGTCGAATCTTTGCAATGCCTTTCCTCTTCCGCCAGCGCCCCTTGCCATAGAATTTTCTAAGCCGGGCGATCTCACGGATGTGCGACCCAACCGCAAACGTGTGAATCTGCGTGATCGGGCCGAGCAATTCAAAACGCACGAGGCTATGGTCCCAAAGTTACATGGCATCCGTCAATGGGAAAGAAAGGAGCGGGGAAAGATAACGCCGTCGCGACCGAGAGCCATTTCAATGTTGGATTATGAGAGGGTGACTCTATAGGCGCGCGTCTTCTTCCTGCTCAGATAGCAGAGTGGGGCCGGCTCAGGTGAGTCGGCCCCGGATTCGTGCGAGAGATTCCTATGGCCCAAAGGAATTGTAGTTCTGACCACTGTCGACGGCCGTGTCCTTGATGCTCTTGGGGACGGAGACCTTGACCATGCCGGTACAACTGGCCCCGTCTGGGTCCGTCGCCCGAGAATAGACTCGTCCATTCCTTGAGCCTTTCCGCGACGGTCGATCGGAAGATATGGTGCACGATGCAATACACGAATTAGCGTCAGAAAATATTCCCGACCCCTACCTAATGCACGCTCGATGGCATCATCCCGACGCCCTGTCCTTGTCGGAGATGCGTTGGAAGAACCGTCGTGCTGGAGTTCTGGGTGTTGTCGTCAGTGGACATGCCGTTGCTGGATGGACTTCGAGCCATCAGCTGATCGGTACGGTCTGCGGCACTGATGGTTTCCTCTTGCAAGTAACGCACTTCTTCATGGAGGTGCTGCTCGGTCGTTGAGGAGCATCGGGGTATCGGTGGCGAACTCTGTCCCCAACTGTCGCGCGGGCCATAGGCCCAACAGATGGCTATCAAGATGATCGTGTGCCATCTCAGCTCAGAAGGAGTCATCGGACAGACGCTCTCATTGGTACAAGGTGAGCCTGTGCTCTGGTGCTGTGCTTTGTTGCGTCAGTTTGCTTCGAGGATGAGTGCTCCGCTTGTCCCGCAGCTCCGTTCTTCGCTCCTGCTGCCTCCCTCCCAGGACTCAGTATCAACCTGTCTTGCAGTACCGATGGAGCAGGATCTCGTGCCATAGCGATGTGTGCCATTTACAGTTCCTAAATGGCGTACGGTGAATACCGTACGCCATCGAAAATGAGTTGTCGCCGCCAGGTGTCTGTGCTGTGGCTGCTGCGCTCATAGAGCGCCACAATGGCTTCGGCCCTCGTCTGAACTCCCAGATGCCAATAGATGCGCCGCAGATAGGTTTGGACGGTGCGAGTCGAGATGCCCAAGACCACACTCATCTCCTTGTTTGATTGGCCCCTCCGCAGCAGCGCCAGCACCGCGTGCTCTCTCATCGACAGGTCCTTCCCCACCATTGCGCTCCTGCTTCGACCCTTTGCGGTAGCAATGCTGTTTCTATTGCCGAGGCGGATGCACCATAGGCGAATCAGTCGGTT
>JAHBWQ010000359.1 GCA_019636915.1 Nitrospira sp.
CGGCACAACGCGCTCAGATGGAACAGATGATCAAGTCCCGAGAAGGCAAACCCCACACGATGACCACCCAATCCTGCATTACCAAAGAGGATCTGAGTCAGGATCGAATCATCAAGGAGATGCAAGACGAAGATGAGGATACGGCGGTCCAGTGCAAGATCAAGGTCCTCTCCAAATCCTCGTCCAAACTTGTGCTCGACCAACTGTGCCCTGGCCCACCCAGCTCGACCACCCATTTCACCGTAGAAGCGAAAACAACGGAAAGCATTGTGGCAGTCGGGGAACGAAGCGAAGGGGGATCAGGCAAGGCCCATATCGACATCAAAGGGAAGTGGCTTCGCGCTGGTTGCGATGGCCTTGAAGAATAGATGCCTCATCTCACACGTTGACTCTTTCGTTGAACCTTTACGACTCGACTCGTCTTCTCGTCAGACATCCCACGACCGGCCCAAAGCAGTGCCTTGTCCCCCACGCAATTACTAGGACCCCTTCAGACTCTCCTTACCGATTCTCCAATCGTGACTCTAGTGATGTTTGGCCCGATGCAGCAGTCGTGGCCAGCTCCTGTTCGCTCACCTCACCACCCAACGCTTGAGGAACAGCGTCAGTCAGGGTACACTGATTTTCCTACGTTCCCCCTTAGACCAAGATACGGCACAATCACCTGAAGGAGAACTTATATGAAGACCGCGAATACTTTGATCGCCTTCTCGCTCACAGCATTCATCAGCGTCTCGCTTTCCACTTCTTCTTCGGCTCTTGAGCAGGGACTCCCACCGGCTGCCAAACAAAACGGCTCCGTGGCACAGAAGCCTGTCAGGACCATTGGCATGGAGGACTATCGAAAGATCGTTGAGAATCCTGGTGCAGCCTTGATCATTGATGTCCGTGAACCAGAGGAGTATGCAGCCGGGCACGTCCCTGGAGCGATCAACATTCCACGCGGCGTCATCGACTCCCAAATCTGGACCCACATCGGATCTCGGGAAAAAGCTGACCTAGAGCGCCCGATTGTGCTCCAGTGCCAAGCTGGGAGGCGTGCAACCCTTGCCGCTCAAACCCTCGGCGAGCTTGGATTCACGCAAACCTCCGCGGTCATCATGAACCTCGACGAATGGAAAAAAACCGGCCATCCCTTTGTGAAGTAGGCTGTTGTCGATTCAGATTCCAACTGTGGGGCATCCCATGACTGCTGATACCTCTCTCCGTGTGATTGCCCACGCCAAAGCTCAGCCCAACCACGTGGCACAGGTGCGAGACATTCTGACTGCGCTCGTCGATGCGACTCGTAAAGAACCTGGATGCCTCAGCTACGAGCTGTTGCAGAACCATGCCGATCCGACTGACTTTGTGTTTGTCGAGCGGTGGGCCAGCGCAGCAGCAGAACAGGCACATTTCGTGACTCCCCATCTGTTGGCCACGCTGCAACAGTTAACCGGTCTTCTTGCCTCGGAACCTCAGATCCAACGGTATGGCGTGGTAGGGTAATTGCCCGTACAGGTCGATCTCTGTCAGGACGAACCCTGGATGGAACATCCAGAGAGTTCGTTCACATGGTCAACTTTGGAGAAACCTCACAATCAGGGAGAACCCAGACGATGACACTCGTGACACCGGATACGGAACTCACCCTCTTGTACCACAATCAACGAGCTGTCATAGCTCCTTGGGGGGCGTCGTTACGTCGATACTTTTTCATTGATGGAGCCGGGCAGGAGATTGATATTGCCTGGGGCTATGCAGGCGGCAGTGGAAAACGAGGTGGACAGGGCGATGTGCTGATCCCCTTTCCCGGACGAATTGCCAACGGCCGATATTCATTTGATGGACAGACATTCCAACTGGAATGCAATGATAAGGAAGGCCCGAACGCCATTCATGGATTCGTTCGGAATCTCCCATGGAACATCCGAAACATTGAATCAAATCGAGCCACGTTGATGGTGACACTCCATGCTGAAGCGTACGGCCACCGAGGTTACCCCTTTTCCTTGAACATCACGGTGACCTACGAGCTGAATGCCAACGGACTGTCATGTACCTTCAGCGCCGAAAATATCGGTGAGCGTGCCGCACCGGTGGGAATCGGATTTCACCCCTATTTCACCGTGGGAACCGCCATGATTGATGAGGCTGAAGTACAGATCCCAGGGACTGGTTACTTGGAGTTCAATGAACGACTCGTGCCGACAGGGACGATCTGCGGCGTGACTGACACACCGTGGGACTACCGTCGCTTTCGCCCGATCGCCCAACAACGGTTCAACCATTGCTATGTGAATTTGGAGCGTACGACCCAAGGGCTCGCTACCACCTCGCTTCGCCATTCCCCAAGCAACCGAACGATCACCGTCACGATGGACTCAGCCTTTTCAGCAGTGGTCGTCTATACAGGGGATGCCATTGCAGATGCCCCACGTGTTGCGCTTGCCATCGAAC
>JAHBWQ010000036.1 GCA_019636915.1 Nitrospira sp.
GATATCGTCGAGCCACCGACCAATATCCCATGCGAGAAGTGCGGCCGGATGTTGGAAATCAAATGGGGACGGAACGGCAAGTTTCTCGCCTGCCCGGCCTATAAGGACGATCCGCCGTGTAAGAATACCCAAAACTTCGAGAAGCTACCGGACGGGACAATTAAAATTGTCCCCAAGGAAGAAATTACTACTGATCAGAAGTGCGACAAATGCAGTAGCCCCATGGTGGTGAAGACCGGACGATTCGGGAAGTTCATCGCCTGCTCGGCCTATCCGCAGTGTAAGACCACCAAACCCCTGGCGTTGGGCGTCAAGTGTCCTCAGCCAGATTGCGGTGGTGATCTGGTGCAGAAGCGAACGAAGAAGGGCCGATCGTTCTTTGCCTGCAGTAACTATCCGAAGTGCGAATATGCGTTGTGGGATCGCCCGATCCCCAAGGCCTGCCCCACCTGCCAGGCGCCGTTCCTTGTCGAGAAAGTCAGCAAACAGGACGGCCGGAGCGTGCAATGCCGCAATCAGGACTGTGGCTATCGTGAGGCGGGATGACGTAGCAGGGCCCTCTCGTTCATTCCCCCAGAGATCATTCAGCGGTTCGTTCCTCTCTTCGTCACTCGCCTCCTGGATCGCGTCGCCATTTCTCTCCTCCACCCGTGTATACTGCCGCAGATCGTGTGGCTTCAAGAAACCGTAACAATGTCGATGTTCCTGTTTCAGCTATGACACTCATCAACTTGGTATGCGCGGTGGTCCTGCTTTCAGTAGGCCTGACGTGTTTGCCAGCCGCTGCTGCAGACGATCAGTCTTCATCACAGATTGGAAAGCAGGCAGTTGGGCTTGTGGCCGGGGGAATGCTGCCCGTTCGCTTGTTGGAGCCCCAGGCCTCAAAACTCAACGGAGTCGCGGTCCATCCGTCGTGGCAGATTACGCTGACTGATCCGATTGGGAACAGCTGGTGGAGTGGGACGATGGCACTGGGAGCGGAAGCCGCATTCTTAGGAGTCACAGAACCAACTGGGGCCTATGGGATCGGATTTACACCAAAAGTCATTTACACGTTCACCTCATTCGGTCCACTCCAACCCTATATTGAAGGCGGTGGTGGCCCACTCTGGACGAATTTTGACGGCCGGATTCGGGAACAAGGGTCGGACTTCAATTTTCTGGTCTGGGGTGGGGCTGGCGCGAGGTATGAGCTCACTGCACAATGGGGGCTGATCGCCGGAGTCCGTTTCAGCCACATCTCCAACGCCGGCATCGATAGCCCGAACAGCGGGCTCAATTACCTGCTGCCGTTTGCCGGAGTCTCCGCGAAGCTCTTCTAATTTTTCTAGGCCATACAATTAGTCAAAAAACTCTAGGCTTGTGGGATTGCTGCATGTACTCTGGGTAAGGCCCGCTCTTGGGCCCTTGGAAGTGAGTTCTGCAGAGATGTCTCGTGCGAAGACACGAATGAACGGGGGTACTTAGCGAGATGTTTATCCTTCGAGTGTGTGCCGTGACGGTCTTGTTCTATGTCGGCTTGGCGTGGCTGTCTCCGATTTCGGCCGAGGAATCATCGGGGGGGATGGTTGGGAAACAGACCGTTGGGGTGGTCGTCGGCGGAATGTTGCCGGTACGGTTGACAGACGGACAGTCGTCCAAACTGAACGGAGTGTCCGCCCATCCTTCGTGGCAAATGACAGTCACCAATCCGATCGGCAACGAGTGGTGGAGCGGTTCGATCGCCCTGGGAGTTGAGGTGGCTCTGTTAGGGATCGCGGAGCCAACCGGTGCGTATGGCGTGGGATTCACACCGAAGGCGGCCTATACGTTCACTTCCTTCGGCCGGCTGAAGCCGTATATCGAAGGCGGTGGCGGTCCACTCTGGACGAATTTCCAAGGGCGAATCCCCGAGCAAGGGTCGGACTTCAATTTTCTGGTCTGGGGTGGGGCAGGTGTAAGCTACGATTTGACCACGTATTGGGCTCTCAATGCCGGCGTGCGCTTCAGCCACATCTCCAACGCCGACACCGATACTCCGAACAGAGGAATCAATTATATGCTACCGTTTGCCGGCGTTTCTGCGAAGATCTTCTGATCAATAGGATGGGATCGAGGTCACTGTTCTCCTGGACTTCCCCAAAATGTAAACGCTGAAGAAGCAGGCGTATCTCAGGTCTAGCTTGATACTCACTTCACTGTTCTTGTCATTTAAGAGTTTTTGTCGTTAGGCGACAGTCCTTCGGAGCCAATCATAGTTTCTCTGGTTCTTCTCTGATAAATCGGAAAAGTGTTCGCGATACCAGGACACTGTACGCTCAAGGCCTGTTGTGAAATTGTAGGACGGATGCCAATCGAGATATTGCCTTGCTTTTTCGCAGGAAAGCTCCATGTTCGGTATTTCCGTCGCACTATTCTGGTTCACGACAACCTCAACCGGCACATCAAGCAATCGGCAAACCTGTTTCACAATATCGAGAACTTCAACGTGCTCGCCGTACGAGAAATTAAACGCTTCTCCGTACAGAGTCTCGTCCTCTGAAAGCCGCTGGGCCAGCAGGAGCTGCGCTTCTACGGCATCCTCAATGTACAAGAAATCTCGCGTGAACCGGCCATTGGATCGGAGAGCTGGAGTGTTGCCCTGCATAATGCTTTGGACGACTCCGGGAATGAGACGAGTGAAATTGAAGTCGTATCCGCCGAAATAATTCCCACAGCGGGTGACGGCCACCGGTAATTGGAACATCTTCCCATAGCTTTGGGCGGCATGATCCTGGGACGCCTTGGCGACTTCGTACGGGTGCAGCGGCTGAAGCGGGGAATCCTCCAGGTAGGGTGTCGGCTGACGACCGTACACCTTGTCGGTTGAACTGATGACCGAGATGCAGTTCGGATGATGCTTTCTGAGAAAATCTAGAATCTGCCATGTGCTGATGGCCGAGGACCGGAAGCACTCCAAGGGTTCCTCGAGCACGCGATGCACATCCGCGCCATACGCCGTATGGAAAAAGACTTCAATCGGGTGGTCGTCGAAGATTTGTTCAATCAACGCTTGGTCGGAAACATCGCCCCAGTAGACCGTGACGGATGGGGAGTCATCAAACGATTCCAGAAAAAACTGGGAGTTCGGCTTGTGGGAACGGACGAGCGCCACAACCTGTGCGCCGCACTCGAGGAGTCGGCGTATCAACCAGCCTCCCAGAAAACCGGTAGCACCAGTCACAAAGACTGTTTTTCCGGACCAGAAGGAGAAGGTGTTATTCATGGTGTGAACCTTTCAGAATCGAGCAGAGTTCTGTAAGGCTATTGTTCCGATGAGCCGTTCACAGAAGCTGAAGTGTAATGTAAAGAAATGAGAATACATACTGTGCAATACCCTTGCATCATACTGTGTGATATCGAACGCAATGTGCGATATCACACGCAATATCTGTGCTGAAAAGGCATTGATTGAATACATCAGAGAAATCAGCCTATTCGGCGACTGGAACAAGTTTGAATCTTTTTCCAAGTGAAGGTGTGCTGAAAGTAATTTGGGTAACGGTTTGTGTTAAAAAGAGAGGCGTATGCTAAGAATATCAGTTGGTTATACGCGCAACTCTGAAGGGAAATGGCATGGTGAGCGTGGGTGTATGGTTTAGCCTGCAGTCATGCATGCTCTTCTCTATGTTTAGTGGTGTTTCAGGATGACGGATCATTGCTAAAACGCCTACCGACTATCAGAAAATCTCAATCTGAGACGACCGATCCGTCCTTTCGAATTTCAAGTCAGACGTTGGCGCTGATGCCGTATCCGACTATAACTGGTACCAGAATTTGAATAGGGTGTGTTTTGAATTCACACGATTGAACAAGAGGCTGAGTCTCAGCGCTTGATCAGCTCGCGTTGCCACCACGACAAATCCTGCTTGGTCTGGTGGAAAACGGTATTGCGCTCGTGAGGGCCATCATTGAGGCATCGAGGGGAGTGAGGCGGAAGGCATAAATTGAATGGATATGAATACTGGATATATTGAAGCAACTGATGTTGTCTAGAGTGCCTTGTGCCGCCATGCATATTACAAGATCCGATCTCACCAAACCGACCTGCGCAGGTTCTGAATGACAGACATTCCTTGCTTTGTTCTTCAGACGGTGAATAGCGTTGGTTGAAGACCAGTCTGTTAGGATGCGATGATGTGCCACCCACCGGCCACAAGCTCACCGCGCCAAGCCGCAGTCCTCTTCATTCTCGTCACCGTCCTGCTCGACATGTTGTCGTTCGGCATCATCATTCCGGTGCTGCCGAAACTGGTTGAGGAGTTTTTCTCCGGCGATACGGCGCAGGCCGCAGTCCTTTACGGGCTGATGGGAACGGCCTGGGCCCTCATGCAGTTCTTTTGCTCGCCGATCCAGGGGGCATTGTCTGATCGATTTGGCCGGCGTCCGGTTGTACTGCTGTCCAATTTAGGATTAGGCCTCGACTACATTGTGATGGCGCTTGCGCCGAACGTGGCCTGGCTCGTCGTAGGCCGCGTCATTTCCGGAATGGCCTCCTCCAGCTTCAGTACCGCCGGGGCCTACATCGCCGATGTGACGCCGCCGGAACAGCGAGCGGCGGCCTTCGGCAAGATCGGCATGGTCTTTGGGCTCGGGTTCATCTTCGGACCTGCTTTAGGTGGCTGGCTCGGTGCGGTCGATCCAAGGCTACCCTTTTGGGGCGCGGCGGCACTCAGTCTTTTGAATGCTTGTTACGGTTATTTCGTGCTTCCCGAATCCCTGTCGCCGGATAAGCGCATGCAGTTCAGCTGGACACGGGCCAACCCAGTCGGCTCGCTCGTTCTGTTGCGTTCGCATCATGAACTTTTTGGTCTCGCGACAGTGGCATTCTTCGGCTACCTGGCTCATGCAGTGCTGCCGAGCGTGTCGGTTCTGTATATGGGCTATCGATACGGGTGGGGACCGGCGAGCGTGGGACTCATGATGGCGGGCGTCGGCGTGGCAGCAATGATTGTGCAAGGTGGGCTGATCCGTCCGATCACCGCTCGGTTTGGCGAACGGAGGACACTCTTGCTTGGGTTAAGTTGTGGAGCGATCGGCTTTTCCGTCTATGGCATCGCGCCAGAAGGCTGGATCTTCTGTCTTGGTATTCCCGTGATGGCCTTCTGGGGGCTCGCCGGTCCCGCGAACCAAGCGCTCATGACGTGTCACGTCAGCAGTTCAGAACAGGGACAGCTGCAGGGGGCCATCGCCAGTATCAACGGGATGACCGGCATGATCGGCCCGACGCTCTTCACGCAGACCTTCGCTTTCTTCATCCGATCTGACTCCACTTTCAATCCTCAGCACTCAATCCTCAGCACTTCCATGGAGTTTCCCGGCGCGCCGTTTATTCTGGCCTCGGCCATGCTTCTCAGTGCTGTCGTGACTGCGTGGCGAGCGACGAAGGCCGGTGGACCATAGACGAGCTGCATTCGTAGACCTCTCTCCTGAGGTGTGGTTAAGGAGCGAGACGTTTGGAAAAGAAGGAAGCCCATGAGCCTATACGGCTTTCGTATCTCTCCAGTTGTTGGATTCTGACGCCTACTGAGGTATGCTGATTTTGTGAAAGTCAGCCAGGTTCTCGATTGATTGCGGGAGGATAGCTGGTACTTGGTCGCTACAAAGGGGAGTCATCGACAATTTAAGCATCCCATCAAGCCTGGTCGAGTGACTGTCGCAGGCAAACCGAGCGACGATTTGCCCACCTGGAACGTTGAACAGTCTCTTTAAACAGACTGGGTGGAAGAAGTAGGATGTCTATCATGCGCTACGCGATCGTGATCGAAAAAGCCGCCTCGAACTACGCAGCCTCTGTACCGGATCTCCCAGGGTGTGTCGCTACCGGTGAGACGATCCAGGAAACTGAGACGATGATCCGTGAAGCCATCGAGTTCCACCTGGAAGGTCTTCGCGCCGACAGTCTGCCTATCCCTCCGCCCAGCAGCCAAGTGGAATACGTTGAGGTCTCGGCCTAACGGACTTCACGGTCACTCTCCGCACGGTTGCTGACTATCACCACGCAACCTTCAGTCGTCGCATCTCGTATCGTGAAGATGCTCGAGCTTCGCGTTGAATTCCTATCAGAGGCGATGAGGCCCTAGCCGAGGTGTTCTAATGACACACCAGCTTGATCCCTACGTGCATGAATGGGCCAAGTACGAGCGGCTGATTCTCTTCGACGGCGTCTGCAATTGGTGCAATGCCTGGGTAAACTTCACGATCGCCCATGATCCAGATCGGCAGTTCAAGTTCGGAACACTTCAGTCGAAACCGGCGCAACGCATCCTTCGTGATCTGGATTTGCCCACCACGGACTATCAGACCTTCCTCTTACTGGAAGAGGGCTGTGTCTCTACCAAGTCCACTGCAGCTCTGAGGGTGATCCGACAGCTTTCTTGTTGGTGGCCCCTGTATTATGTGGGCGTGCTGGTGCCGGTTTCCCTACGCGATGTGGTCTATAATTTTGTGGCCCGTCATCGATATCAGTGGATGGGCCGGGCGGCGACTTGTCGGGTCCCAACTCAAGAAGAACGTGGGCGATTTGTCGGATTATAAAGAGCAGCAGGTGAGGGCTGCAGACCTGTTAGGTTGTGCGGTCTCTTCCCCGCTGCAAGTACGATACGGGGGAAAGCCAGGGATGTGGTGCGGTAATGAGTGGTTGGAGATAGGCAACGATATAAAAGATTCCAGCCCATTTAATACTCTACTTTGATCCTAGAGAGTGACAGATGCGACTGAGAGCAAGAAGTCGATGCCGCAAGATGAAACACTATATGTTCTTTATCCAATGGTCAGGCATAGCTCCACTTTCTTTTTTGGTATACAAATGCGAATTATGGCAGTAACAACTGCTCCAATGGAGATAATCATAGGGACACATCTTCTGTAATAGGGAATGTGGATAATACAGGATAGGTTGACGGCTAAATGAGTGTCGCAGGAATACGCTCTAACCGTGGCGATATTTATCAAACGCTGATTGCCTTTGATTGGGCATTGACCGTCCTATCCGATCCAGAATTCCAATGGCTTGAAATAGATTCGACGACCTATCTGGTAGATGATGTCGTAATTGGCAAATCCGACGGCTCCCTGATTTGTTGCCAGTGCAAAAAGAACCAGGCTGATTTCAGCGCATGGTCGATCGCCGATCTTTTGGGCGAGCTGGATAAGGCTTTCCTAGCGCTGGTTAGAAATCAACGAGCCCAAGTCCGTTTTTATTCGCGTAGCGAATTCGGCGCACTCGCTAAACTACGTGAATACAGCACCCTCTATGGCAATGGGACCGACTACCATGCGAATTTGACCAAAGAGCATAGAGAAACTGATAGTGATTTGACTGCTCGCATTGCCGATAAGACTCGCGATCTCTCGACCTTCGAATTTCTACGTCGTGCCTCCTTCGAGATCAGCCCAGATTTTGATCGCATGGAAACTTTGCTGCACGAACGTTTGCGTAAAATGGCGAGCAACTCAAATGCCGCATTCAACGCCCTCTGGACACGCCTCGATAAGCTTGGTGGGCGTATGGAAGACGGCAACCTGTCTGCCTCCACCCAGCATCGCCTAACTAAAGACGACCTCAAAGCCATTCTCCATCACGCGGGAGCGATGCTGGTTCCGGCGATGCCTATTGCACAGGTGCGTGCATCATTTGCCAGTACCTCAGCTATCGGTAGGTCGTGGTGTCGGGACATTGCCGAACAGCGTATTTCGAGCCCGGTTGTGAATGAACTCCTGGCTGCCATCGACGCTAGGAAGCGTGCCGTCTTGCTTACGGGGCTTCCGGGTTCGGGAAAAACCTGTGTGATGTTGAGCCTGCAAGAAGCACTGGAGCAGCGCATGCAAACCCAAACGGACCTTGTGCCACTTTTCATCCAGTCACGCGAATTCGCCGACCTGACGACGGCGCGTGATCGCCAGGCACAGGGCCTGCCAGAACAATGGGTGGAACAGGTCGCCCGCTTGGCGGAAGACGCGCATGTGGTTGTGGTCATCGACTCACTGGATGTCTTATCTATCGCCCGCGAACACAACATATTGACGTACTTTCTGGCACAAATCGACCGGCTGCTACTCATTCCCAATGTCACGGTCATCACAGCTTGCCGAGACTTCGACCGCAAATACGACCGGCGCATTGCCGCACGGCAGTGGGATTGTGAATTGCAGTGCGCACCACTGGACTGGGAGGCTGAAGTCACGCCGCTACTCGACAAGCTTGGAATCGATTCAACTACTATTGATACTATCACTCGTGAACTGATCAGAAATCCCCGCGAACTGGTCCTCTTTGTCGAACTGGCCCAGCGTGAAGGCAGCTTCAACGTGGTGACCAGCCAAGCTCTGGCACAACGCTATCTCGATACCATTGTGAGAGCCGATCCTGCGCTTGGTGATACAGCGATGCAAGCGATTGAAGCCATCGCTGCCGTAATGCTGAAAACACGCAACCTGTCGACTCCTCATCAGCGCCTTGGCGCGTCGCAGGACATCCTGCGACGGCTGCACAGCCTCAATGTACTGCAAGAGACCCACGATGGAAACGTGACCTTTGGACATCAAACCCTGCTGGACGTACTGGTAATCAGTGGAGCCGTGCGCAAGGGCATCACGCTCAATGAGTTCATAAACGACTTACCGCCAGTACCATTCGTGCGCCCAAGCATCCGCAGCTTCGTTGCTCAGTTGGCAACTGGTGATCGCCGCGAGTTCAGGAAACAAATACGCACGGTATTAACTGGTTGCGCCGCCTTCCATATCCGGCGTTTGGTTGCTGAATCGTTTGCCCAGCAAATACCACAGGATGACGACTGGCCCTTGATTCGCGACTTGCGAAATGCACACCGAGAGGTGTTTCAGGTGATTTACATCCAAGCAGCAGCGATTGAGTGGCACCGTTTCTGGTTCACCCACCTAGTTCCTGTCTTAAAAGACACCCGAGATGCCGAGGGATTTACAGCGCATGTGCATCGGGTAACGCAGTGGAAAAATGGCGATGCCGCAGGAGTCCTGAAGTTCTGGATGGATGCTCTGGCTCTGGAGTGGCTGGATAGCAATGGAATCGCCATGCAATTAGAGCTCTCTCTATCCAAATTCCAAGCAGAGAATTTACCGATGATTGTGCCCTTACTAGAGTGCCTTCTCAGCAGGCCGAGGTCTGAGCATAGTCTCTTGGGTCATGCTGTCGCGCGCTGTGTAGCCGCTGACGCTGTTGATGACAGATTGCTTTGGCGCTATATCGCTGGCGACATCAGCAAAGACGACGTAATGAAGTTTCACTTCGACAATAAACTACATTGCCAACCCCATGAATTTGGAGATAAGAACGAGAACTTCCTGAAACAACGGATGGTGCAATCCACCGTCCTCCTTGATTTAGCGTTGGGAGCAATCGAGCAGTGGAGCCAAATCCAGTCGTCGCGCTATGGCGAGACCCGAATAGGCTATCGCAGTGGGTACCTACCCAATACCTCATATAGTGATATCCACACACAGACCGATGATTTACACATAGACAGTGAACGGATTCTGCTGGATGCAATTGAAGGGGCCATTCTTGACCATGCCACAAGACACTCCGACTGGTGGCAAAAGAACCGAGAGCGTCTGTGCTTCAACCACGAAGGTGCATTGTGTTATTTCGCCGTCCTTGCTGTCACAAATTCACCAGAATCCAATCGAGATTTGATAGGACGCCTGTTGCGTGACAAAAACTTGCTGGAATTCGAGCTTTCCTTCGAATTGTGCACACTGATCAAGCTAGCATTCATATACCTTGATGACGCCACACAAGATGCAGTGATGACGGCAATACACGCTTTATGGGAAGGACTGGCAGCAGATGAGGGGACACGTTCTTGGATATTGAAGAGACGCGCAGAATACATATCAGCCATCCCATGTCACCTACGCTCAGCAGAAGCGCAAGCAATACTAGATGCATACGAAAAAACCAATGGGCCGTTGGTTCGGCAGCCGTCTATCGGCATGCAGGGCGGCACGGTCTCAGCTCCATTTTCATTTGAGGCATTTCTGAATGTCAGCGATGCTGGCGTAATTCGTTTGTTGGCGCATTACGCTGACTGCCACCGCGATTTCGATGATTTTTTAGTTGGAGGAGAGCGGGAGGTTGGCCTGCAACTGTGCGAGGCTTCATCTCGGCACCCGTCGCGGTTTTTGGGATTGATGATCGCGCATTGGGCCAATATTTCAGCAGGTTTTCGGGACCACATCATGCAGGGCATCGCCAACTACTTGGCGCATCGCTATGGAAACTTACAAGCCAACGGCAATTGGGTACCGCGCGAAGAGCCCGATGCTCCTGCCTTGGGGAGTCAGATCCTTGACGAGCTGGAAAGACACCCTATTCACTGGCAACTCAATCGCTCCACGGCCAAAGCCCTGGAAGCCTGCGCACATGTCATCCTGGATACACACAATGCTGCACGGCTGGTGTATTTGGCAACCGGATTTGAAGAGCTTAGGGAAGAAAGCACCATCCATGGAGATTCGATCGATCTGCTTACCACCGGCATCAATATGATGAGCGGAAATATTGCTGAAGCCCTGATGATTTCGACCAACAATCTGGAAGAGCGTGGCGTTGCCCTACCCGAATTGTTGCCACACGTGCTACGCCGATTTGCCAGCAACAAACACCCTGCAATCCGTGCCCTAATTCTGCGACGTTTGCCATACCTCCAAAGCCGGAACCCCGAGTTAGGCTGGGAATTATTTCACCTTGCCCTGCAGGATGCTGCGGGGCTTTGGCAATACGCCGAACGTTGTCTTTATTACACCTATCACGATCACTTCCAGAAAATTACTCCCTTGCTTGAACGCATCCGTCGTGAGGGCAGTAACAAAGACATGGAAACTTGGGGGCGCATTTCAGCCTTGGCCGCCCTGACGGGACATATCGGCCTTGCCAAATTGCTTGGTGAATTGAATACACTAGAGATTGCCGAAGCTTGGCAGGGGGCAGCGCGCGTTTGGTCCCACCCTGAAAATATCAAACACCATCGCGAGCAATGCCTTGCAGGTATCGAGGCGGGACTGAAAGCCGACAGCCCTCATGCAGTGACGGTTGCTCGACAAGCAGGCGACATCTTTCGGTGCAATACGCCGCCTATCTCCATCCCGACAGAATTGATTCGCCTCTGCTTTCGGGTGTTTGAAAACGATAGCGAACACAAACATCACCCTCTGTTCGGATTTGATGAATGGCTCAACGCTACTTCTCAGCGTGACCCAGAGACCGCCATAACCGCAACCGGAATTTACCTGGCCTATGTCAGTCGTGCCAAGCCGTACTTTTACGACCATGATAATCGACTGGTCCAGCTAATGACCAGGCTTTTTGCCGAAGCCGAGGAACGGGAAGAGTCCGACCATGGCGCGATGCTTCAACGCGTGGTATCGGTGCAAGATTTGCTGTTGTCATTGGGAGTGGATTCTATCAGCGATTGGCTAAGGTCGGCCGAGAGGCAATAATCGAGCGCTCATGAGAAGACGATTTGAAAGCAATTCACATAGAGGGTCGCGTCACGCGATCCAACATTGGGCCAGGTGGTGAGGTGAGCCTGTCATCGGTCGTGTTTCCCGCTGTTTCAACGCCCAGCCGAATGCATGACGAACGCCGTGCTCTATCGTTGTTACTGGCTTCCCACTGCTCCTTGCCACAGCATGTCGTATCCCAGCTCCTTGGTCTCGGAACACATGGTCGCCAGCTTCGCGAACTTCTTCTTGAAGATGTCGTCCGCATGGGAGCGTTCATGCGCGTCGAACGAGCGCCAATAGGTGACGATCACATAATGGTTGTCGACAGCTTTGGAAGTGGAGAGTGACCCCTCGTTTGAGACGAAGCCCGAGAACTTGAACACTTGGCCAGCGACAAATCCCCCTTTCTCTCCGCCGTAGGTTCCTTTGACCACCGCGCAGAGTTCCCCGACGGCCATCTCCACGTCCTCAAAGGTGACGTCCGGCTTGAGCGTGACGGTGTTGAACAGCATTTTGGCTCCAAATGGAATTGTGATAGGTCCGAACATGGATGCCCTCCTGGTTTAGCCGGCCTTTTGCCGCTCTCGAATTCTTGGACAAACTATGATGGTAGACGTTGTCCAGCATGGCTCGACGAGTCTTGTAGATGGTCTATCGTTTATGAGGCCTCGTCAACTAAAAGCATTCCAGGTAACCGTACGGCGATTGGTATGGGTCGATATCGAACTCGAGTAGCGCACTCAAGAATGGTCTGCTGAAACTGATGCATGCGGAAATCACGACGTTGTTCTCCCCTTTGATCGAAGCGCCCCATCTGACTGTGGAATCGCGGACCATTCGTGCGCCGGCGCTGTGAAGACGGCGTCTGAAGGAGAGGGGATCGTTTGTCGGTATGGGGCTGGTGAGGGGATTGATGAGTGCCGCTTTCTATGAGAAGGAGAGAGCACCGGCAATGCAACCGGTCAGCAACGTCGTCAAATAGGCGGTCCATAAAGCACGCAGTCCCAGGAGCGAGATATCCTTTGCCCGATGCGGCACCAATGCGGAGATGCCACCGACGAAGATACCCATGCTCGCCACATGCACGAATCCGCAGAGCGCATAGGTCATGATCGTGAGGGACCGTGGAGAGAACGGCGGCGGAGACATGGATTGCACGGCGGCCAACTTGAAATAGGCTGCAACTTCCGTCTCGATGAACCGCGACCCTAGCAAGTCTGCGCCGATCTGCCATTCCTCGGGACGGAGACCGAGGAGAACGGCGAACGGCCAGGTCAGCCAGGCGAGGACCCGTGTGATAGAGAGAGGTGCTCCACCGATCGCCGGAAGCTGTGCCAGCGCCAAATCTACCAACGCTTCCAATCCAAGAAACACGATCAGTAACGCGGCAATGCCGACAGCCATTTTCATTCCCTGTCCTGCGCCATCGATCAACGCGACGATGAAGTTGGAGGGCGGTGGGCTCGCGTCACTGCCGGATGCAGGCGGTGCGTTCCGGTCGGTGGGTTCAGAGGGCACGCCGCCCAACGTCGCGGGCTGTCCATCTTCGGGAAATGTAAGTTTGCTGATGAGCACCGCACAAGGAATCGAAATGATTGAGGCTGAAATCAAATGTCCGGCGATCTGTGGCACCGTATGTTGTAGAGCCGACACATAGATGCCCATGACGGTGCTTGCCACGGTTGCCATCATGCAGGTCAGTACTAAGAGCAGTTCCGACTGTGTCATGGCCGCGAGGTAGGGACGGACAATCAAGCTTGCCTCAATGCCGACAAAGATGTTCGCGGCGCCGGAGAGGGCCTCGGCCCCTGATAACCCCATGATTCGGTAAAAGAGCCGAGCAAACAAGCCCACGATCGCTTGCATGGCGCCTACATAGTAGAGGCCCGCCATCAAGGCGGCAAAGAACACGACTGCCGGCAGTGCTTGCGCCGCCAAGATGAATCCGATCGAGGCCGTTCCATCCTGTAACGTCTGGCCGGGACCAAGTGCGAGAGGCCCAAGAAGAAATACCGTACCTTTTTGGGACGCGGTGAGCACGGTGACCACCAGATCGTTGACCATGCTCCAGAGCCAGCGGGAACCAGGAAACCAAAAAGACACGATGCCGAGTCCCCAGGCCAACGTTGCGCTGCCCCCTATGGTTGTCCAGTTCAGCCGATTGCGCTTCCCTGTGACCCAGGCCAGCCATGCGATCGTGACGAAACCGATGCCCGCAATAAGGCGATAAAGCAGTTCCTCCACCGTCATATCCTCCTTCCAATGAAAGCCCGGCGGGAGGCTACTTGGAGAGCCGGTTGTCGTCAAGCAAAAATATGGTGTGCACTCATAACAGAGTGACAACAGGCAGAGGTTGGATCTTTAACTATTTACTCAATTCTATGAACGCGTGGTGAGGCTACAGGGTTCTTTCTGTTACCAACTACCCGCCGACTCTTATTACAGCCTGTTGTGTTCCAGTGCCTTTGTCTCCTGACCCATCGTTCGCCAGGCTATGAGTGATGTCTGTTTGGCTGAGAGACTATCCGGACTTGCGCGACAACCTTCCAGGCTCCTTCTGCTCTCCCATACGGGTGGGTACTCCCCCTACAGATGAAGGATTGGATCCCGTCACGGCGAGGGCAAAATGGAAACCGTGACGCAAGGGCTTATGAACCAACACCCTGTACAGATTCACTCGTACTGGAAGGAGAGGACAATGGGCATGTTCATTCACACCCAAGCGGGTCATGTATTTCACTGTGGATATAAAGGGGTTCTCGCGCTCGGGGCTCTGCTGTGGTTGATGCTGCTACTGCTTGGCTGTTCTGTCTCACGGAAAGAATACGTGGTGGATCATGCCCGCGGGAATGATGTGACTGCGAAGGGTTCGCACGAGCAGCCATGCCAGACCGAGGGACGCTGCCGGGTACTCGCTGAACGTGACGGGGTGCGGTCATATTGGATGGTGTATCAATGAGGAGGGCAAGGGCTTGAGCGAGAGACGCATGGGGCTACGAGTGTGAGCGTTCGGTTGCATGATGGTTGCCTCGTCGTCCTGTGGCATGAAGAACTCTTCATGCTTCCCTCATACAGGCTTCATTTTGGAGGTGTATAAGGAACGCAGGTAACACAAGAAAAGGGGTGACACACCATGCTGTATTTTGTTGAAGCGTACGTATTCGTCGCGATATTTGGGATGCTCTACGGAATGTTGCAGCTTGCCAGTCGGTAAGAGGCTCGATTCCCGAGAGGATAAGAGCTTTGATGATTCACCAAGGCTTGGCGACATTCACCTTTTATCGTCTGGTGCGAGCCTCGTCAATGCCATCAGAAAGGCCAGAATGGTTGGCGGGCGATCTGTAAAACTATCGCGTTAAGACGCTGCGGTGAGAGGGAGCCGTGCATTGAGCTGTTTGTGGAGCAGCCATGCCAGTATGTGGCCTTTCGGGGTCAGGGCGAGAAGTACATGTCGATCATTCTGTGACGAACGTTGTTTGTTGATCCAGCCCTTGTGATGTAAGCCACGAACGAGATGACTCATTGTTGAGCCAACCACACCAAATACTTGGGCACACTGCCGAACAGAGCTGTCGGGATTTCGTTGGAGATAGAGCAAGGCACGGGCTTGAGCAGGGGTGACCCCAAGGTCAGACAGTTCCTTTCGATACTCATTCAACCACTTTAGACTGATTCGCCACGTGCCGGAGGTCGTAGTCTGTGATTCTCGGAGCAACCGTACAAGTCTCATAGTGGTATGCTGCCTCAGGATTTCAAACCTGACTACTGATTCTGCAATTCCAGCTGTCTCAGCTGTATAACCTGGAACGAGTCATGTCTCGGCGGATGGTATGAGGTTTGACCTTACAGGCACTGGTTGGGATAACGCCTGCGTCGACCGCATCTTCAGGACGCTCAAGCATGAGCGTGTATGCTCTCGGTCCGATGCCACCCGAGACGAAGCCACGCAGGATATCTGCGCCTATCTCAAGGGGTGCGACAATCGGCCGCGTCGGTACCCATGCCTCGGCGATCACTCCCCAGCCGAGTCTGAATCGCGGGCGGCAGTCGTGTCCCCACCGGTCCACGAAATCGGAGGAAGATCAGTTAGGGGCGTTTCAACACATCCCATAACCTCACCGTATCTTTTTCACTAGTCGCGACGCAGATCTGTTACGATCCGCCACCTCGACGTTCTAACATCTGAGTGTCTGGCGATCAGGTGTTGTTTTGTTCTGCGGAGATCCAACGGTATCAACGAAACAACTGATGGACGACCAAACCTCCGAAAACCAGATAGCCACGCCACCAAGGCAGGGGCCGATTTCCGGGTGGGAGACGATCCCGCTCTATGGGCGCATCGTTATTGCCTTGGTTCTCGGTGTGATAGCGGGTCTGATGCTTGGCACTCAGGCCTCAGTTCTTGCTATTCCAGGGAAGCTGGTATTGCGTCTCCTCGGTGCGCTTGCGCCGGCGCTTATTCTTGCGGCAATTGTGCACACGTTTATGACGACGCAGCTCGGTGGACCACTCGCCGTGCGGCTGCCGCGGTTGCTGCTCTTGAATACGTTGGTCGCGATCACGATAGGTCTTACCGTCGCCAATGTGATTCAGCCAGGGCAAGGCGCGGGACTCACACCACCACCTTCACATGAAGAGACCACGAAGACTGCCAATCCGCTCGCACTCTTTCTTGAAAACGTTCCCAAGAGTTTGCTGGGACCACTCGGCGACGACGGCAAGGTCATCGGCGTGATCTTCATTGCCGTGGCATTTGGCATGGCGCTCCGCAAGGAACGTGAGCGGCCAATTGGGACGGTGGGGCACCTCCTTGAATTATTTTTAGAATCCCTGATCACGATTCTGCATTGGATTATCGCGGTGGTGCCGCTTGCCGTCTTTGGCATCGTCGCCAGCATCGTGGGGACAGAGGGTTTCGTACAGTTCAAAGCACTGGGGGTCTTTGTTGTAAGCGTACTGCTCGGTCTGACGATTCAGGCGGCCTATTACCTTGTCCGTGTCCGATTCGGTTCGTGGGTATCTCCTGGACAACTGCTGCGGGGTGGGCGAGATGCCTTGGTCATGGCGTTTTCCACGGCCAGCTCAACGGCCACGATGCCGGTGACGTATGCCGCCCTGAAAGATCGTGTAGGGTTGCGCGAGCAATCCGCCAGTATGGGAGCGTTGGTCGGTGCGAACTTCAACAATGATGGGACGGCACTCTACGAAGCGATGGCGGCACTCTTCGTCGCCCAAATGATTGGGATGGACCTGAGTCTTCAGCAGCAACTGATGGTGGTGCTGACGAGCATTATTGCGTCAGTGGGGGCTGCTGGGATTCCTGAAGCGGGTCTTGTGACGATGACCATGGTCTTTACGGCCGTTGGGTTACCTGTGCAGTACATTCCTATTCTCTTAACCGTTGATTGGTTTCTTGATCGCTGCCGCACGGCGATCAATGTGATGGGCGATATGAACGTCAGTTGTCTCTTGGATGGGAAACAGAGAAGGGAGACTTAGCAGAATTCGGAAATGCCAATGTCATGCTTTGATAGGCCCGTCCTGAGTCAATCGAAGGGCTCAGGACGAACAGGGAATTCAGCGAGTCACCAACGATTTCGTTCGTGCAGCGTGTCTAAGAGCCTGTTTATAATCTTTTCAGCCCAATGACGAGGAATGCCAGGACAACCATGTTGAGACTGGTGTGGAGTTTGTGTTCACAGTTGTTCCAGAGCCGGCGACATTTATCGAGCCAGGCGAAGGAGCGCTCCACCACCCAGCGTTTCGGGATGATGGCGAAGGTGTGACCTGCACGGCGCGTGGCGATTTCGACGGGACAGCCGAGCATCTCCTGGACACGCTCAGCAAAGGTCTCGCCCGTATAGCCCCCATCAGTCAGCACCTTCTTAACCTCGGATAGCCTAGGTTTATGCCGGCTGAAGGCGGCCAGTGCTCCGGCTCGGTCGGTGACGTTGGCGGTTGTGATGTGAATCGCATGCGGCAGGCCTTGCGTATCCACGGCGAGATGGCGCTTCATGCCGGACACCAGCTTCCCGCCATCATAGCCCTTCTCTTCGGCCGTATCCGTGTTCTTCACGCTCTGCGCATCCACGATGATGAAGCTGGTTGTTTCGGTTCGACCACTGCACTGTCTCACCGCGCCAACCACATTTTTTTAAGGCCGCTTCGAGGAGGCTGTCGTGCTCTGGCGTGGCCTTGTCTTTCCACTGACGGAAATAGGAATAGCAGACCTCCCAGGCTGGAAAATCCGATGGCAACAGCCGCCACTGGCAGCCGCTTTTGAGCACAGAGAGCACCCCGCAGAAGACCTCATAGAGATCCACCTCCCGAGGGCGGGTTTTCTTGCGGGCGTTCTCCAGAATCGGCAGGATCACCGTACATTGTTTGCGACTGATATCGCTGGGATACGCGGCACGCATCTCTGAGAGCCCTCCGTGAGGTGAATGGACTATCAGACATCCTACCTATGCTCTTAAAGATTATAAACAGGCTCTTAGAACAGGCGTATTTCTCGACGATACCGCTAGGCTGTAGCTATCTTTTGTTTGTGCTGGTGTGTCAGGGTTGCCCGCAGCTTTTCTTCCTGCTCCTTGCTGAGTGATGTCTTGAGGATCGTTCCTTCATATCGGGAGAAGCTCGTCAGCAGCTTGTCTTGGTCAGCGTTCCGGATCAACAGAAAAATCGCGGAAGTGCCTCTCTGGATCGTGCTACCCAAATCTTTGATGAACTGATCGGGAATCCCATAGTCGCTCAGGAGTCCAAACTCGCTGGCGCTCAACGAGACCGCTCCGCCACTCGCTCCTCCCGCAAGGCTTCCCAACAGGCCTGCGAGAGGGTTAAAGAACAACAAGCCTATCAACCCTCCCCATAACATGCCCAGGGCGACACCATGAGACGTGGCGCCTCCGAACACATCGACACACTGTTTCAAGTGGACCTTGCCATCCATATCGCGAATGACGATGACGGCGTCTTCCAGGTCGAAGATATATTTTGATTCCATGGCGCGCAGTTCGTTGAGCACTCGATCGGCAGTGCTGGAGTCCTTAAACGCGATACAAACCAGTTCACTCATGATTCTTCTCCTTCACGCGATATCTCACTGCATGATTCACCTGACCGGATCCCTGATCTCAGGGGTACATGTCTTAGTTAACAGGAGGATCATACTCAGGGCAAGATGGGCTTCTCGCCCCTTGTTTTTCGACGTCTCGTTCCCTTACTCTCAACGGTTCTTGAGTGAATCGATTGACTATGTTGCAAGCTGTTGCCCTGAGTTGTCGTCGCGGCGAGCGCCGATTGTTTTCGGACCTCAATATTACGGTTGGGTCGGGGACGCTATTGGCGGTCGTGGGGGAGAACGGCAGCGGAAAGACCAGCCTGCTCCGTATCTTCTCCAGCTTGTTGCCGCCAGAAGAAGGTTCCGTGCGATGGGAAGGGCAGGACATCCATCAGCTCAAAGAACTCTATTCGGCCAAGCTGATGTACCTCGGGCACCTCAACGGGATTAAAGACGATCTCACGGCAGTTGAAAATCTGATGAGTTCTATGGCTCTCGCCGGGGAGCCCTGTTCGGAGCGTGGGGCTAAGGAGGCATTAGAGGCGATTGGGCTGAAGCGGCTGGTCCATCGGTTACCCTCCAAAGTGCTCTCACAAGGACAAAAGCGTCGGGTAGCGTTGGCCAGACTGTGGCTGTCGACGCGGCCATTATGGCTGTTAGATGAGCCATTTACGTCGCTTGATGCGGCATCGACGAATGTGGTCACTCAGCGATTTCTTATGCATTTGCAGCGTGGCGGTCTGGTGGTCGTCGTGACACATCAGGAAATTGCCCTTCCCACGGAGCGGCTGCAGCAGCTGAGGCTGGCTGGATGAGTCACTCCAGTATGTGGGACGCGATCAGTGGAATCATCCAGCGGGACCTGCTGCTGGCCATGCGACGGTGGTCAGACGCCGCGATGTCGGTTTTTTTTCTGGTGATCGTCGTGAGTCTGTTCCCCTTGGGAGTAGGGCCTGAACCAGCCGTCTTACGGACCATTGCCCCGGGGGTGTTATGGGTGGCGGCTCTGTTGACCTGCTTACTCTCCCTAGGACGCGTGTTTACTCCGGATTATCTGGATGGTGTCCTTGAACAGATGGTCCTGGTTCCCCAGCCGCTGTCGCTTTTGGTCCTTGGAAAGGTCTTGGCCCATTGGGTGATCTCCGGGCTTCCAGTCGTTCTGCTTTCGCCGCTCCTTGGGCTCCAGTTTGGTTTGGATGGAGAGGCACTGGGGGTACTGGTTTTGTCGCTCTTGCTTGGGACGCCGACGTTGAGTATGATTGGTGCGATCGGCGCCGCGTTGGTCCTTGGCGTGCGGGGGAGTGGTCTACTGGTTGCCCTCCTGGTGCTTCCACTCTATGTTCCAGTCTTGATCTTCGGGGCCGGCGCCGTGACTAGCAGTATGGCTGGGATCGGCGGCGAAGCAAACTTGTCGCTGCTCGGAGCCTGTCTGGTGCTCTCGCTCTTTCTCGCGCCCTGGGCCACGGCAGCGGCGTTACGTATCGCGTTAGAGTAAAAGGATTTCAACACGTGATCTGGTCGAAGTATTCAGCGCCTCAAGCTTTTTATCCCCTGGCAGGCCGCCTCATTCCCTGGTTTGCGGCGGTAGCTGTCATTCTGATGGTCGTTGGCCTCTACATGGGGTTCTTTGTGGCCCCCACCGACTTTCAGCAGGGGGAATCCTATCGGATTATCTTTGTGCACGTTCCCGCTGCGTGGATGTCGATGTTCTTGTATGTGGTGATGGCCGTCTGGGCTGGCGTCGGGATGGGACTCAATGCGCGATTGTCCTTCATGATGGCGCAGGCGATTGCGCCAACCGGGGCGATGTTTACCTTTTTGGCATTGCTGACAGGGGCTATGTGGGGCAAGCCTACATGGGGAGCCTGGTGGGTTTGGGATGCCCGATTGACGTCGGAACTGATCCTCCTCTTTCAGTATGCCGGAGTGATGTTACTTCGGACCTCGATTGATGACTTGCGCCGTGCAGATCGTTCCAGCGCGGTGTTCGCGCTGGTTGGGGTCGTCAATGTGCCGATCATCTATTATTCCGTTCAATGGTGGAACACGTTGCACCAAGGGGCTTCGGTGAGTATGGCGACTGGTTCAAAAATGGCGGCGACCATGCTGATGGCCATGCTCATTATGACGATCGCGTTCTGGATGTACAGTATTGCGGTGATCCTCGCTCGGGTCCGCTGTGTCATGCTTGAGCGGGAATCTCTTCCGGCCTGGGATGACAAGCCGGCGGTGATCCAGGAAGTGGTGGAGGCGCGCTGATGCAGTGGGGGAGTGCATCGGAGTTTTTTGCAATGGGAGGCTATGGCCTCTATGTCTGGACCTCGTTTATCGCCACGGCGTTGTGCATGATATGGGAAGTCTTGGCCCTGTGGCGACGACGAGCGGCAGCGCGCGCTGAGCAGCGGGCTGCGTTGTTAGGAGGCACGGATGAAACCGCGGCATAAACGTTTTGTCTTTATCGGGTTAGGGCTAGTTGTCTTGGGGATTGCGACGGTTTTGGTCTTGAACGCGTTCCAGAGTAATCTGGTTTTCTTTTTCACGCCGACGCAAGTGGTGAACGGCGAAGTGCCGCAAGGGCGCAGCTTCCGGATTGGGGGCATGGTTGAAGATGGGAGCCTCGTGCGCGAAAACGATGGGCTCACCGTTCGGTTCATCGTGACCGATACGGCGAAACGGGTTCCGGTGACCTATAAGGGGATTCTCCCGGATCTCTTTAAAGAAGGAAAAGGCGCGGTTGCCCAGGGAAAACTCATCGGTGACGGCACGTTTGTCGCCAGCGAAGTGCTGGCTAAACATGATGAAAACTATATGCCACCTGAAGCGGCCGAGGCGCTTGCGAAGGCCAAGGCATCTGGTGCGCAACAAAGCAAATCGCTCGTGGTTCCCGAAGGTAGGAAAGATTCACTATGATTCCAGAGATCGGTCATTTTGCGTTGATTCTTGCACTGTGCGTTGCTGTGGTGCAGGGCATCCTCCCCATCTACGGTGCGGCAGTCGGAAATTCGGCATTGATGGCCGTGGCGAAGCCAGCCGCACGTGGGCAGTTTCTCTTGGTGCTCACCGCGTTCGGCTGTCTTGCGTATGCGTTTGCCGAGAAAGATTTCTCCGTCCTGTACGTCGCAGCCACAAGCAACTCTCAGCTCCCGCTCCATTATCGCTTGGCGGCGATCTGGGGTGCGCATGAGGGGTCGCTGCTTCTCTGGACCTTCATCCTGACCATCTGGATGTTTGCGGTCACGCTGTTTTCTGCCCATCTTCCCGAATCCACACGCTCGCGCATTCTCGGTGTGATGGGCCTGGTCAGTGTTGGATTTCTGTTGTTCATGCTGACGGTCTCCAATCCCTTTGAGCGACTCATCCCTGCGGCTCCCGAAGGACGCGACTTGAATCCGCTCTTGCAGGACCCTGGCATGGTGATCCATCCACCGATGCTTTATATGGGGTATGTCGGGTTCTCAGTGGCGTTTGCCTTTGCGATCGCTGCGTTGTTAGGAGGGAACCTTGATGCCGCCTGGGCACGCTGGTCTCGTCCCTGGACGACTGTCGCGTGGTGTTTTTTGACGGTTGGCATCGCGATGGGGAGCGGGTGGGCCTATTACGAATTGGGCTGGGGCGGCTGGTGGTTCTGGGATCCAGTTGAGAACGCCTCCTTTATGCCGTGGTTGGCGGGAACGGCTTTGGTTCACTCGTTGGCTGTCACCGATAAGCGGGGTGGGTTCAAAGTCTGGACGGTTCTTCTTGCCATCATGGCATTTTCGCTCAGCTTACTTGGAACCTTTCTTGTCCGCTCCGGTGTGTTGACCTCCGTCCATGCTTTTGCGACCGATCCGAAGCGCGGCATGTTCATTTTGGCGTTTTTAGCTGTCGTCATCGGCGGGTCGCTTGCGCTCTATGCCTGGCGGGCCCCGCGTGTCGGATTGGGCGGCAGTTTTGCGTCGGTATCGCGTGAAGGAATGCTGCTGGCGAACAATGTGCTGCTGGTTGCGGCGATGGGATCTGTGCTGTTGGGGACGCTGTATCCCTTGTTCTTGGATGCGCTGGATCTTGGGAAAATCTCCGTCGGGCCTCCGTATTTTGACTCAGTCTTCGTTCCATTGATGGCTCCGGCGATCTTCTTGATGGGAATCGGTCCGTTGGCGCAATGGAAAAAGGCAAGTCTTCCTGATTTGGCAAAGCGATTGAAATGGGCATTCGGAGTGAGCGTGGTCACCGCCATTGTCCTTCCCATGGTGATGGGCAATTGGACTCCGTTGCTCAGCCTTGGACTCCTGCTGGCGATCTGGATTGTGACGACTGCCGTTGTGACGCTCCGAGAACGGTTGACGCATGTCACGGGGAATAGTCTCGGAGAACGATTATCGTCTGTGCCCAGATCCTACTGGGGAATGCTTGTTGCGCACTGTGGGATTGCAGTGTTTATTGTCGGCGTCACGATGGTGAAGGGCTTCGAGACGGAAAAAGATGTACGGATGAATGTCGGAGAGACGGCGACGATCGGTGACTATACGTTCCGATTTGACGGGGCGCAGGATGTTGTTGGCCCGAATTACACCGCCGCGCGGGGGACGTTCGCGGTGAGTCGTGATGGCCGAGAGGCGACGGTTCTCTACCCTGAGAAGAGACGGTATACGGCTCAGAATCAGGTCATGACCGAAGCGGCGATCGATCCTGGATTATTACGGGATCTGTATGTGTCGTTGGGGGAACCGCTCGATGACGGAGCCTGGAGCGTAAGGCTCTACCATAAGCCGTTCGTCGATTGGATTTGGGGCGGATGTTTTATCATGGCTCTGGGTGGTGTGCTCGCCGTCAGCGATCGCCGGTATCGCATCGCATGGCGTCGGCAAGAGCCGGCTGTGCCTGCGTCCACTCGAGCCGCAAGGCGAAAAGTGGCATGAACCGCTTTCTTCTGCCGCTGTCAATTTTTATCGTCGTCGTCGTGTTTCTCGGGATCGGGCTGAAGCTCAATCCCAGGGAAATTCCCTCCCCGCTTGTCGGGAAGGCCGCACCGGATTTCTCCCAACCACAACTCTTCGAGCCAGCCAAAGTGTTTTCGCCTGCGGATATGAAAGGGAAAGTTTGGCTGCTCAATTTTTGGGCCTCGTGGTGTAGTGGATGTAAGACGGAACATCCCGTCCTGATGGATCTGGCCAAGTCCGGTCAAGTGCCGATCTACGGGATGGATTATAAAGACCAACGGGATGAAGCCATGACCTGGTTAAGCCGGTGGGGTAATCCCTATCCGGTCGTAGGCGTAGATGACGCCGGCCGGGTCGGGATCAATTATGGGGTGTATGGCGTGCCGGAGACGTATGTCATCGACAAGCAAGGGGTCATTCGCTACAAGCAAATCGGCCCCCTGGATCCTGATACCGTTGAGACGAAGATTATTCCCCTTGTCAAGCAACTTGAAGCCCAATGAACATGAAATGGATCGCACTCATCGTCGTCTTGTTCCTGTCGGGGCCGGCCTGGGCTGGTGAGGCAAGGCCGTTGGCTGATGACCCGGCGGGTGAGGCACGACTGAAACATCTTGCCGTTGAACTGCGCTGCCTGGTCTGTCAGAACCAGACATTGGCCGATTCCAACGCTCCACTCGCCGAAGATCTGCGTCGGGAAGTTCGGGAAATGATCGCTAAAAACATGAGTGATCAGGAGATCATTGAATTTCTGACGGCGCGGTACGGTGACTTTGTACTATATCGGCCGCCACTCAAAGCCTCGACGACCCTTCTGTGGGTCGGGCCGTTTCTCTTGGTGATCGTTGGTGCGACGGCGCTGATCATTACGCTGCGGCGTCGAGCTGGGAAAGTAGTTGATGTGACGGTTACGGAAGATGAGCATCGACGGGTTGAACAACTCTTGGCGGAAGGAGGCAAGCGATCATGACGGCGACATTCTGGGCGATCGTGTCGGCTATGACTCTTGCCATTTTAGGAATCGTTCTACGCCCGCTGTTGATGCGTCAATCGACTGTGACAAATGAACAGGAGAAGAAACTGCCGGTGTATCGGCAGCAATTCTCGGAGCTGGAACAAGATCTTGCCAGTGGCTTATTGACCGATGATCAGTACCAGGCAGCGCGCAGTGAACTGGAACGTCGAGTATTAGAGGAAACTGGTTCGACTGAACCTTCAACCATGACCACCGGAGGACTTGTGAATCTTCGACTCGTGGCGCTTTCGTTAGCGATGATTATTCCGGCGTCCAGCGGTGTCCTCTACTGGACATTGGGGAATCCTGCCGCTATGACCCACCCACCGGTGTCCTCTGCTTCTCAAGGTGGAGCAGGCGGCGATGCGCAAATGGCGGAGAGTCTGAACCAGCTTATCGAACAATTGCGAAAAAAGTTGGAACAGAACCCGAATGACGCAGTCGGCTGGGGGTTGCTTGCTCGATCTTATATGGCGATGGAGCGGTATGCGGATGCGGTGCCATTTTTTGAACGGGCGACAAAGCTTGATCCTGACAATGCCAGTCTTCTGGCTGACTATGCCGATGCCCTCGCCGTGCACCAGGGGCGGAAGCTTGAGGGTAGGCCGGAAACGTTGATCCAAAAGGCGTTGAAGCTTGATCCTCATAACGTTAAGGCCCTGATGTTATCGGGAACGATTGCCTACAACCGGAAAGACTTCGCACGGGCGGCGAAGGAATGGGAGGATGCCCACACCTACCTTCCTCCCGACGATCAGGAATCTGCGGATCAGTTGAAGGCCAGTATCGCCGAAGCCAAGCGTCGTCTTGGTGGTCCCGGTATGAATATGATGGTGGCGAATCCGCCGATGGAGGCAGCCAAGTCTGCTAAACCGGCAGCGCAATCCGGGCAGTCTCGTGCAATCACAGGGAAGGTGATATTGGGGCCGAACCTGGCGAGCAAGGGCTCTCTGCCGGACACCCTATTTGTATTTGCCAAGGATGTGGCTGGTCCACCCATGCCGGTCTCGATTGTGAGGGCATCAAGAAAGGATCTCCCATTTACATTCCGGCTTGATGACTCTACCAGCCCGATGCCGTCAAGAAAGCTATCGGATATCGACACCGTTGTCATCGTGGCGCGTCTGTCAAAATCCGGAAAGGCGATGCCAGAAAGTGGGGATTTGGAGGGTATGAGCCAGCCGATCAAGCCTGGTGCTGAAAATATTACGGTCGTCATTGATCGAGAGCGACCATAAGCGTAGTGGAATCCTTATCATTTAGGTGAAGAAATCTGCGAAGTTCCAAGGCCGTTGTGTGTGAAAATTTCTTGACACTCCCATGGGGCTGAGCTATATTTCGCCGCCATTCTATTTTAATCTTGCGCAATAGAAGTAAGTAGATACAAGCGTGCAATGAACGAGTGTTTGTTGAGGGACAGAGCGCACTGGCCATCAAACGGAAGGAGTCGAGCTGTGATGGTGAAAAACATGGTGAAGTATGCCCTG
>JAHBWQ010000360.1 GCA_019636915.1 Nitrospira sp.
AACTCATCCTCATGGAGGGTGAGGAGCAATACCTAGCGTCTCTCGACACCATCGTGGTCCCACCAAAATCATCGACAACAAGGCTATATCCTGTTCCTGGAAGAAAATTGCTCATCAAGGCGGCTACCGATGGGAGCTCAGGCTCTACAAGTGTTGATGTAATCGTGTATGGAACCCAATGATATTGCGACATCCTCTGATCCTCTTTACGAGATTCACCACGCGTTTGCCGCACGCTTCTTTTGCCTCAGTTTCGTGTACCCCACATGTGGCATTGACCTTGTACCTCCCCACAATCTGAACCGGTCTTTTCTCCTGGTGCTGCAAAGCCCAATGAGTCTCAAACTCTCTGACCGGGGGGGGTGTGCCGATTGTGGAGGGGGGAGGTAGAGCGGTAGGAGGAGGTAGGAGCCGTACGTCAGAAGGTATTGTTGTGATTGGGGTCCACTCGGGGCGCGGAAATGGAAACAGGATGGGCCGTAGATGCCCCATCCTGTCCAAGCAGAAGCCACGAATTCATGATTGGGGGGCTGAGGATCTGAATCTGTCTTCAAGACCGGCAGGTTCGACCGCTTCGTCGCCCCTGATGCGGTTGACCTGGTAATCAGCCATTCGTAAACAGAGGCCACTCACGTGAAGGCGATTCGACAGTATTCGCGAAGTGTTTTATTGTTTTTCTGGGTTCGCCGGTTCGCTTATCGAGATGTTCAAGACTTCTGGCTACCGCGTCTGGCATTGTAGCGAGGATTTTCATATACCAACTCCGCCCGTTCATGCTCCGCCCATAATCGCACGCCATAGACTTCTTGTAGCTCCTGCTTGGCTTTCTCATCGCCTTTTCTCGCCTTTCGAAACAAGCGCTGGCGATTCAGGTCTTCTTCTTCTTGACTCAAGGACCACGATGCTCCCATTTCGACTCCTTTTTTGTATACGACTCTTTCCGTTAGGGGGCTTAGAGGAGGGGGGTTGTACACGAATTGGACGCCCAATTCAAGGTGGGAAGAGTCGGGGCTAGCTCGGAAGCCGTCCAGAGTCGTATATCCAGGCTTCGAGTGTGCCGGAGGTATTTCATGGCAGGGTCAGGCCGTTTGGAACTGGGGCAGCAATCCACTGCGACTGCGTTTTTCTCCTGATGCTGCGGCCCCGAGCGAATATAGGAAGCTTGTGCTACAAGAGAGGACATCCATCGGTCAACAAATGCGCCATCTTTCATGAGAATGCATCATAGATTAAGCACTTCGAGACTCACTGCCATTCAACAGCTCCAAACCCGGTCTTGCCGAGGAAGACATACATAAGGCTGATTGTTTCGACCGTCTGATCACGGAATTCGACATTGGGATAGCGCGCATCGCGGTGTGAGACGGCATAGCGGAGCGACACCCCGTGTGGGCCCAAAATGCGGAAGGTCAAAGATGTTTCCCCGCGCAGGATGTTTTCTTGTCCATGCGGCTCCGCAGAGAAAAGGCCGCTGACATAGTGCTCACGTCCGGTGAAGTCGAGCATGGCGTGATTCCCAACGATCAGCCGCAGCGCGAGAAGCCCTTGACCCGTCACGCCATAGTGGTAGTCACGTTCCTCAATGCGTTGAATGCTGCCGGCGGCGCCATAACCCGAACCGGCAAGGACGACGCCTTGAAGAGCAATCGAGCGTGACAGCCACGATTGCCAGACGGTGCCGAGTGAAAGCGCGACGCTGGAGGTCCGGAATACTTGCGGTGAAATATAGTCATAACTGCCGAACAAACCCCATGCTCCACGAGTCGGTTCTCCGATCGCATAGGATGTGCCGATCAACAAGCCGCGTGTGTTTATGCTTTCCAGCGTGTTGGTCGTGACCGCCGTGATATGAAAGTCAAAATAGTCAAACGGACGTGTGTAGCGATAACCCGGCTTGCCGGGCAAGCCATACGTAAACGTAACATCGCCGATGCCTCCGTGCTCTCTCACACCTGATGGAACGTGGTGACTGCTTGTTGAAACTATACCGCCGAGTCGTAGGCGCAAGAAGGTAGCCGGTTGGCGACTGGGGAAGACCGTATCGAAACGATCCCCAAATATGAGGCGATTGAACCCCGTAGGAGGTGAGAGGACCGTTGCTCCAAGCTCTTGCCAGAAGCCAGGCCGTCCCTCGTTGGTCTCGAGCAACAGACTCGCCATACGAAAAAGCGGTTCTCCCAGCAAGGTTCCGCCGATAGGCGTGGCGATCATGTCGTTGATGGATGGCGACGATGTCTCACCCGCAATTTCCCAAAAGTAACTCCCCGCAGAACTATAGAGCAACGACTCCCAGAAGTTCAGGCCAGCCGATCGGGCGAGCCCGTAGTACACACTGCCGCCGTATGGATGCAAGAATTGATTGACCGAGAACTGATCGTTGTCGAGCACCCATTTGGAATCTGTGAGTTGTTGCCAGATCGTATTTCCAT
>JAHBWQ010000361.1 GCA_019636915.1 Nitrospira sp.
TCCTCGATAATCGGCTTCCAGTCGTGCCAGCTCCTTCGCCAGCTCTTTATCCTGTGTGTCCAGACTCTGTTTTTCCTGAGCGAAGACGTTGTCGTGTGCCTGCTTTTTCTCCTGCAGTTCCGTGGCGACCTTCTGGAGTTCATCAATCTTCTCCATCGCCAGCAAAATCTTTTCCTCAAACTCGCCCCGCTTCTTGTTTGCCAATTCAAGTTCGAACAGATGCGCTTGATACTCCTTGTTGGTTTTGAGGCTCGTCGCATGTGATTTCATCTTCTCCGTGTGCGCTTCGTGCGCTTCGAGGTCCTTCTCATGCGTACGCCGTTCCTTCGTGGCCACGTCGACTGCAGCTTTCGTGTCGGTCAGGGCCTGGGTCACTTCTCGAAGCGGAGTTTCGGCAAGGTGGAGACGTTCGGGGATTTTTCGGCGAGTTTCGGTGATCTCCAAGATTCGGAGATCAAGTTTCTGTAATTCGATGAGTGGGGACAGTTTCTGATTCACCGTATCCTTTCCATCAGTGCCCAACACTGAAGGCGCACGCCATGTTTCCGCTGGTGGGCCCACTAGGACTTGAACCTAGGACCAGCTGATTATGAGTCAGCCGCTCTAACCACCTGAGCTATGGGCCCTCTTCGGAAAGGTCAAGGACCGGGTCGAGTCTGACCGAGAATCTCAGCGGACATCCTCAAGCCCTCGTCGTGACCTACGCCTCAGCTTCGGGCGAATTCTAGGCCGACCTTCCAAACGGAGTCAAATCACGCCGTGCGTCCTATGACCTATAAACTTTCGACAAAGCTCCGCAGCTTCTTACTGCGGCTCGGATGTCGCAATTTCCTGAGGGCTTTGGCTTCAATCTGCCTGATGCGTTCACGAGTCACTTCAAAGTCCTGCCCAACTTCTTCCAACGTGTGGTCGGTCGCTTCCCCGATACCAAACCGCTTACGCAAGACCTTCTCCTCACGCGGCGTCAAGGTTTCCAACGCGCTGTTGATCTGCCGCTGCAAGTCGTAGCGAATGGCCGCCTCCAACGGCGACACAGCCTTCTTATCCTCGATGAAATCGCCCAGATGACTGTCTTCTTCTTCTCCGATCGGTGTTTCGAGCGAAATAGGCTCACGAGCGATTTTGAGGATCTTCCGGACTTTATCCAACGGCAGATCCATCCGTTCAGCGATTTCTTCCGGCAACGGTTCTCGTCCCAACTTCTGCACGAGATGCCTGGACGTGCGGATCAATTTGTTGATCGTTTCAATCATGTGCACCGGGATTCGGATCGTGCGCGCTTGATCGGCGATGGCCCTGGTGATCGCCTGCCGAATCCACCATGTGGCGTAGGTGCTGAACTTGTACCCGCGTTTATATTCAAATTTGTCCACCGCCTTCATGAGGCCGATATTGCCTTCTTGGATCAAATCGAGAAATTGGAGACCGCGGTTCGTATACTTCTTGGCGATGCTGACGACGAGCCGTAGATTTGCCTCGACCAACTCCGCCTTCCCACGTTTGACTTTCTCCTCCGCCACATCGAGATGCTTGACCGCATCCTTAATTTCTTCGGCTGGCACCAGCGCTTCTTCGGCTTCCAGTTGGCGAACTCGCGCCTTGGCGGCTTGATACACCTTGCGAATCTCAAGCAAGGCCTCCTCGGAGACTCCGGTCTTCCGCTTGACAGCCAGGAAGTCCTGACGGCTCCGGCACATCTTTCTCAACAATTCAGCTCCGGCCTCGCCGCCGACGCCAATACGCCGTTGACAGCTGACCGCTTCCCGTTCGGCCACACGGATTTGGACGGCAAGATCGCGGACACGCTGCACCATCCGCTCCTTCAACACCCCATGGAGGTTGACCGATTCGATCTTGTTCACCACCTGCTGACGAACGGCTTCAAACTGTTTCTTGAACTTTTTGTGTTTCGCCGGGTCATTCCCGAGATGCTTGCCCTTCTCCGCCAACGCCTTGAGCGCAAGCGAGACTTTCCGTACCGAATTCAACGCGTCGAGGGTCTTGACTCGGAGCTCTTCGTAGTCACGCTCGACCGGTTGCTGGTCCTCTTCGAAATCCTCTTCCGTCTCTTGAACCGGAACGATCTCGCGAACATCGATTTTCCCATTCTTGAGTTGATCCCGGAGCGCCAGAACAAACTCGATCGTCATCGGCATCCCATAGATCACCGAGGCGATATCGAATTTTCCCTCTTCAATCCGTTTGGCGATCTCGATTTCACCCTCTCGGCTCAGAAGCGCGACACTCCCCATTTCCTTGAGATAGAGCCGCACGGGATCGTCGGTTCGACTCAAGGCACCCGGCGTCAAATCGATCGCCTTATCGTTGTCGTCCTCCGAGTCCGACTCCACATCCTCACCCTCTTCACCACCTTCACCATCGCCTCGTTTTGAAATCCGTTCTCCGTCCGTCGCTTCAAC
>JAHBWQ010000362.1 GCA_019636915.1 Nitrospira sp.
CTCGTCGCCTCCATGACATGGCTTAATTGATGACACGCCCTAGTCGGCTATAGCTAAGCCTACAATTATCGATAGACGTGGGAACGGATTTGGGCGATCCTGGGGCATGCGATGCTCCTCAGATTTGCGTCAACGGGTGGTGGGTTTTGTCCGGAGCGGTGGCAGCAAAGCCGAGGCGGCTCGGCGGTTCAAGGTCGGTGAGGCCAGCGTCTACCGCTGGCTCAAGCCCGGGGGCATGGCGTACCAGCGTCCTGGCCCACAACGGCCCCACAAGCTGGAGTGGGATGCCTTGCGCCGTCATGTGGAAGTCCATCCCGATCGGACACAAGCGGAGCGGGCGCGGCATTTCCAGGTCTCCCGGTATTGCATCTGGAACGCACTCCACAAACTGGCATTGACCCACAAAAAAAAGGATGGGCTACCAAGAACGCGACCCGCAGCAACGGAACCAGTTCCTGCGCCTGCGGGAACGCTTCGTTCGCCGTGGCAAACAGCCCGTTCATATCGATGAATGCGGCTTTGCCACTTCGACGGCGCGACGGTATGGGTATGCGCCGAATGGCCACCGCGTGGACGGTCTGGTCTCCGGGCATCGACGGCCACGAACCTCGCTCATTGCCGCCCGCATGGAAGGGCGCCTCGAAGAACCGCTGCTCTTTGAAGGCACATGCGATACGGTGGTCTTCAACGCCTGGCTGCACACGAGACTATGCCCGCGCCTCAATGCCCAGCATCTCGTCATACTGGATAACGCCTCGTTTCACAAATCGCCCGAGACCGCGCAGCTCATCGCAGCCACCGGTGCCACGCTGCTCTTCCTGCCACCGTACTCGCCCGACTTCAACCCTATTGAGCAGGACTTTGCCGCTCTCAAAAAATGCAGGGAATACCAGGCAACCGCTTCTCTTGATGAAATCGTTAGTGCCTATCAATAACTACAGGCTTAACTATAACAGACCAAACTACACGCGGAACACTGCTAGGCCTTTGATTTGATGGTCGATGAGGACTCTGAACTGGCAGGCTGACTGTCGTCTTCTTTCTCTTCTATTGGCTTTTCTTCTTCCGGCACATCGAACCACTGGACCAGCATCTCTTCCCACCAGACTTCGGTCACATCCTCCCCCGGGTCCATGCCCAGGAAGGCCACGTCCTCTTTCTTGATAGAAGCTCCGACGAGCTGTGGTTGAAATTTTGCGCGGTTGATAACTTCTTTCGTGGCATAGCCGCCGATGATCCAAGAATCGGGATCGGCCCGGCGGGACTTATAGGCTTTCAGACCGAGCTTGAGATACATGAAGATCTGCTGCTGAACCGGATCTGTTACGCCGGACTGCGGGAGGCTAAGCGTTTTCTCAATCTGTTTTCGCCAATGCCGATCATCGTACCGCGACGTGATCAGCTGCAACATTGTTTTCCCCAATTCCGCATCAAGTGGCATGGTGTGACATCCTACTTCGTCGCCGTTACTTCCTGCTGTAGAGACCGGTGAACGATGCCTTGGTCAGAGCATTCTGGTTGAGATAGAACCCGACCATCGCCGCAGGAGTCGCGGGCTTCAATGAGAGATGCTCCACCTTTAATGCATACACCGTAAAGATGTACCGGTGCGGCTTGTGGCCGACAGGCGGACATGGGCCGCCGTACCCGGGCTCGCCGAAATCCGTCATGCTTTGGACACTGCCTTGAGGCGCACCGGGGCCACCAGGCCTCCCAGCATCCGCAGCCAGTGCCGAAATGTCCTCAGGAATATTGAAAATGACCCAATGCCACCAGCCGCTGCCGGTGGGCGCATCCGGGTCATATGCCGTCACCGCAAAGCTCTTGGTCCCCTTCGGGGCGTTGGCCCAGCGCAAGGCAGGGGACATATTGTCACCCGTGCATCCGAATCCGTCGAAGACGTGGGTTTTACTGATCGTGCCGGCTGGTTTGATGGTCGGACTGGTGAGCTGAAATTCCGCGGCCGTACTGACTCCAGGAATCAGTGCGATGGCCAAGAGTACGCGACTCCAGATTGATCTCATCGTTCATCCTTTCTCTGACAGAACACATCTCATGAGCATCATGCTTCACCATGCATGCGCAACAAGGAGTTAGCCGAGATGCTGTTTGAAGAAGGCCTTGGTTCTCGCCCATGCGTCTTTAGCAGCTTCCGGCCGATATACGGATGGATCGATATCTCGGAAGAACGCATGAGGGGCACTGGGATAGGTCTTGATCTCACCAGTTTTGTTATACTTTTTCAACGCCGCCGCCAACCGCTGGACGTCCGCCTTCGTAATCCACCCGTCATCCTCACCATAAAAGTACAATACTGGGCAGGCCAACTTCTGAATGGGTGTATCGGGGTTCGGCACCTGACCATAGAACGGCACTGCCGCTTTAATCTCT
>JAHBWQ010000363.1 GCA_019636915.1 Nitrospira sp.
CTGTGTGATCGAACCGTGGGACGACCGGTTCCTGGGTGCTGGTACGCGCCGCTTCCTTCAGTTGATGCTGTTCACGGACCCCAAGGGAATCCAGCTTGATGACCTCCCAGCGATTGCGAGACGCTGGTTGTGAAGTCGCGCCGATTGATGCGCCTGACTCATCCCGCAGCCGAACCGTGAGGGTCACTCGTTCATGTGCCTGTTGCACCAGCGCAACTGCATCACCCCGCTGTAACTTTCCCTGTTCAAACCCGTGGCCCAAGCCCATGCCCCAGATCTCTCGTTCACCACGGTCTGTCGCCAGCTTCACAAAATAGCTCTTGGCATTCTGGACATCGTGGTTGTAGTGGTCGAGACCATGGTCCATGACGGTACCCACCACAACTCGTTCGCCCTGCAAGCGCGCCTTTGCTTCTTCGACGGCTGCGGCGATCATCGTGGGCGAGTCGCCCCGCGCCTTCAGAATCGCTTCAAGTGTGGCCACCGTCACCTGTTTGCCTGGGCTTAAAGGCTGTTCCGATTTTGTGACATGGCCATCTGTTGCCCGATCATGCAAGGCATCACGATCGACTGGCGGCTGTGCCGTCTTGCTTCGAAGTGGCCGCTGATCTCTCCGGTCTTCCGCTCGGGCTAAGTCAATTCCACGTGGGGTATAGCCCTCCACATCCAGTCCGGCGATCGTGGCTTGCACCCAGGCTTCCGTTTTGAACTCAGGAGTGCCGTTCACTCGTACGGTGGTCCAGCCCTTGGCCTTTGCCCGGAGGACCATTCCCTGAATGACGCTCGGGTCGTCATGTTCCGTGACCAGGCGCTTCCCGTGATCAGTAAACGCGATCTTCGTCGGCTCACCGGGCGCTGTGCGGTAATAGAATTGCTCACCGGCTTCGATGAACCGCTTCCGCAACGATTCGGCGGCATCATGACGCTGATTGAGTCGTGGTTGTTCAGCGTTGTCGTCCTGAGTTCCTTCCGCAGGCCTAGGCTCGTCGTTCTGCTTCGCCTCTCGCGCTTCGTCCAAACCTATCTCATTCATGGTGTCCCTTCCTCTTTGCTATCCGTACCACTGTGGCCAGACGGACGACGGATTCTGCTCCTTCACTTCAATCTCCACCCGTCGGTTCTTCGCCCGCCCTTTCTTCGTCGCATTGTCGGCCACATGTTGCCCGACAGGGACGATGGTGATTTCGATCTGGCTCGGGTCATAGCCCTGCGCGATGAGATAGGCTCGGGTCTTGTACGCCCGCTGCTTGGCTGTCTCACGTTCGATCCAGAGATCCTTGTCTCCGTCCGTGTACCCACGCACGTGCAGACAAGGACCACGGCTCATGATCTGTTTCAGGTGGGATTGCAGAGGCTTGCTGGGACGAAACTCAGACCGACCTGTCCGTTCCGACACCCGGAAGATAATACTGTGGCGGTGTAGTTCAACCTGTTCCCGTTCACTCAATTCAACAACTCGCGGTCTCCATGAATTGATCTGCTCTTTGTCTATCGGAGACGGAGGGGAGGGGGATGGCGCTGCTGATGGTCCGATGCTGCAGGCAGGGCCCACCGAAGTCGATCGCTCCTCTTCACTCTGTATTGTCTCCGTTCGTGACAGGCTCTCATTAGACCCAGCCGGAGACGTATTGCCGTCATGTGATACACTCGCTTTCGTCGGTGGGCCTTTGGATTCTGGTGACAGAGGGTTGATGGTGAGTGCCGCCTTCGTGATAGCCGGACCGGACCGAGATTTACCTTTGGCCAGTTCTTGCTGGTTGAGTTGCATGAGTGTCAGTGTGGCACTCATCTCCTGGACTTGTTGCGTGAGGGTGTCCACCTGCCTGGTCAGGAGACTCCGCTCCTGTTTTACACGCTGGTCGATCTTCACCCGTTCGCGGTACTGCTGGATCATCTCGTCGCTGTTAACCGGCACGCGAGCCGCACCGGATGGCACCACTGGCTTCTGGACACAAGCCAGCGTTGCAGCGCAGGCGATGAGGATTACAAGTGCTTGAAGTCGTGCCTGTGGTTTCATAGATTTCGTCATACGTCCCTCTCTTCTCTGTCTCGATCTGCCAAGGAGCGATCAACGTTCCTCTCTGTTTTCTGGGCTCTTCCTTCATGGCACACAGGACTCATCTTCTCTGAGATGTCGTCATCGACCTTGTCGGTCCATTGCAGCTGGGCGACAAAGGCATCGACCAGATTGTTCACTTCTTCAGGCGTCGGTGGATCGCGCGACACGACTGGTGGCAGGGTGGTGAGGTTCATTGCCAGCTTCGAGAGGTCGATCGGCTCATCCGGTTGAACTGGACGTACCCGTCCTTCAACTTTGGCGCGATGGAGCTCCAGGTCGAGTTGGGGAATC
>JAHBWQ010000364.1 GCA_019636915.1 Nitrospira sp.
CCGCATCGTCAGATCTCCGACTAAAGCCTTCAGCCGCGCGAGTTCATCGTCGCGGCCATCGGCAGCCCGACTCTTCAAGGCCGCTTGGCCACTCGCGATGAACTGGTCCAGCCACTCCGACAGTGTCGCAGCCGTGATGCCCGCGTCACGGGAGACCAGATCCAGATCGTCACCACGCAGTACGCGGAGCACGACCTCCATCTCCTTGCGCGAGGAAAACCGGCCTCGCTCCGTCTTGGATTTCGCCATAAACACCTCCATTCAGTGAGAGGGCAGTATGCCCCAATGGTGTGTCTAAGGAAATCGTGGGGCGGAGGAGATCGTGATTTCTTTGTCCGCTTTGGCGTGAAGCCGGGAGGTAGTGGTGGCAGTTTAATCGGTGATGGATGGTTAGAAATTTTTGAAGGCTCAATAAGACTTTATGGAATTCCCCCTCCGAATGCAACGATGAAGATCGAGCTGGCTGAAGGGAGCCACGCATTAGGACTCACCGAATACTCAATGCAAGATCGGGTTGTTTATGCAGGTCTTGAAGATCCGTTAGAAGGATGGGCATCCCTCTTAGGTGGTCAGATATCAGCTATAGAGATCTGGAGAGATCTGATGACCCCTAACATGACGCTTAATTGGAGTCCTTTGTAATGCCTAAATTCAAGGTTGAGGCACAACACCTGGATCCCAAGCGAAGACCTCAGCCGGTATTTGATAGGCGGAGGCATGTGCGAGGCCTATTATCACTTCCTCCACGACAGACACAAGCTGATGGGCCGTTATCAGAAGGTAAGTAAGGAGGTTGGACACCTTTTGTCATTCTGTTGGCGATCCAGTAGGACGATAATAAATAGGATAAGCGAGAAATACAGGGTCAAGTCTTGTCTCGTGCATTTTCTTGAGCAAGTCATAAGTCTCACGGCTCACACGCTGGTTTTAGTGGCCTGTGATGCCTGATGCGCTGGTTCACGGAAGTGGTTTGTGGATGTAATTGGCTGGCGTGATGGGTAAACCAATTTTCAAAGGTAGTCCGTTCTCGTTCGTTCTGGCTCAAGGAGTGGGATCAGCGCCTGGTGGCCTTGTTGCTCAGCCAAGTCTACCGGGCGTTCGCCAGATGTCATTCTGGCCTGTTTATCGGCCCCATGTTGAAGGAGGAGGCTGACAATCTCCTGATCTCCTCGATAGGCTGCGACGTGCAACAGCGTCGCGCCGCCGATCTGCACCTGCTCATTCACCTGTGCGCCTTTTGTTAAGAGCAACGCCACCATTTCTCGCCGTCCTTCTTGGACGGCAATGGAAAGCGGCGTGACGCCGTCCTGACTTCTCGGATTCACCATCGAGCCTCGTTCGAGCAGTATCTCCACCACGTTCTGGTGCCCGTGCTTGGCTGCGAGGTGGAGTGGGGTGATTCCACGCGCATCGGCTGCTTGACCGTTGACCCCCTGCTCCAGGAAGGTCTCCACTCGAAGCAGATTCCCGTCTGCCGCGGCGAGGCGTAGGTGCTCTTCCGGTGATGTGGCACAGCCACTGATGAATAGGACTGCGAGAGACCAGAGGGCTCGTGTCCAAATCAGTGTTTCTGACGTCATCTCATTCGCTCTTGTTCTCAATATACTAAAGGGAATTTTACGTCTCTCCAATAGGACTACAGTTTATGGCAGTGGCGTCCCAGGTGTTGTAGGCAAAGGGTTCATGAATGCTGTGGGCTACTGTTTCAGGAGAGCAAAGAGCGTACGGTGGCCCTGTTGACGAGCGAGGTCGAGTGGACGTTCGCCCGATTGTGTTTTGGCCTGCTTGTTCCCTCCATGTTTGAGCAGGAGCGACACGATCTCTCGATTGCCATGATAGGCACCCAGATGCAAGGGGGTCTTCCCGTCAGCAGTCTGAGCGTTGATCGCTGCCCCTTTTTTTAAGAGGAGGGCGGCCATCTCGCGATATCCTGCTGCGGTGGCGATGTGGAGGGGGGTGGCCCCATCAGGCGTGGATTGGTTGACCAAGGCGCCTTTTTCTAAGAGGAGGGCCGCAACATCTCGATGGTTGTTTTGTACGGCGAGGAAGAGCGGCGTTGCACGGTTCCTCGCTTGTTGATTAATGGTCGCCTTCTTTTTCAGCAGGAACGCGACAATCTCTCGATGGCCGTTCTGTGCGGCAATATGGAGTGGGGTCACCCCGTTCTGGACTGCTTGGCTCACATTCGCGCCATTCTCGAGCAAGAGCTCCACGACGGCGCGATGTCCGTTTTGTGCCGCGACAAGCAGCGGCGTCGCACCATCCGTCATGGCTTGATTGACCTTCGCACCTTTTTCCAGGAGGAGAGAGAC
>JAHBWQ010000365.1 GCA_019636915.1 Nitrospira sp.
TTGAGCCACTGCATACAAACGTACATGGGTGAATCTTCTCGGCTGAACTTGGCTCAAACTATTGAAGGACGATGTCCAACCTCATTAGGAAGGGTGACACCATGAAAGAGGAATTGCGAGTCGAAGAAGAGATAGACGTGCAACAGAAGCTGGCCTCTGACGTCGATGCCGATGACGCCAGAGCAAGCGGAATGCTGGGTCGAATCGGTCGCGGTGAGGGTGAGGTGTCCGGTCCGAAGGGAAAATCCCGACCGACCATGCGGACGAGCCAGGCAGCCAGTCCATTTCTTCTAGAGTCGTTATACTTTCGCTCATTCGGCGCGCGGGGGCTCCTGTCGCGTGAGGAAGAAATCCTGATCGCCAAGCGGGTGGATCAGGGAACCAGACGCATTCGAGCCGCTTTGCGGCAAGCCATCAGAACGTTGCTCAAGGTTCGACGGATTCCGGCGTGTGAGGACAGCGCAAGAGTGCTCCAATCGGTTCGACGATTAAGTGGCCTGTCTGCCACAGCCTTAGACAATGCGGAAAAGGCCTTGAATACCGTTCTTCATCCGTCCGATCCTACTCTTCATCCCACGGCCTCCGTTGCGAAACCATTACAGGCCATGCTCGATGAAATACGCGCTGCGCGAATAATCCTGGAACAGGGCAAGGATGAACTTGTGCGGTGCAATCTTCGGTTGGTCGTCGACGTCGCCAAACATTACACGGGCCGTGGGTTGACCTTGCTGGACCTCGTGCAAGAAGGCAACATCGGATTGATGAAAGCAGCGGAACGGTACCAATACCGAAAAGGGTTCAAGTTCAGTACCTACGCAACCTGGTGGATCCGCCAAGGCATCACCCGGTCACTTGCAGACCAATCTCGAACGATCCGTGTTCCGGTTCATCAAACCGAAGCCTCACACCGTATTCTTCGGGTGATGCGGAGACTCTGCCAGCAATTGGGACGACCGGCACGCTTGGAAGAGGTCGCTCAAGTGCTGCGTATGCGGCCTGAACGACTCCGGGAGACGGTACAGGCCTTCCAAGAGCCGATGGCCTTGGAGACGCCGATCGGCGATGGCGATACCCAGTTCGGTGACATGATTCCGGATCACCAAGCCGTCCCACCCGATGCCAATGTCCACCGGAGTGAACTGACGGAACAGCTCGATCGTATCTTAAGCACACTCACCCCTCGTGAGCAGACAGTAATCCGTCTGCGTTTCGGCATCGGGTATGACGAAGGGAGTACCCTTGAGCAGGTCGGGCAAAGTCTATCCGTCACACGAGAGCGCATCCGTCAGATTGAGGCGAAAGCCTTAAAGAAACTGAAGACGCCTGCGATTAAGGAACTGTTCGCAGCGATCAGGTAGGCTCTTGACTGTGTAGGGTTTCAAGAACGGTTCGACTCAAGACGCACCATGACTTCCCTCCGCATGGTGAGTTATGCCAGAATAGCTCACCATGCGGAGTCCCGGACATTCACCCTCCTACTGGTACTACCTGACAGTGGCATCTGAGGGATGTGATCGTCTTTCAAACATGAACTGGTCCTTCGGATCTGCCATCCTATGATCCACACCACTCCCGAGGCGACCTCCCTGGTGAGCGGTCGTCAGACAGAGGGGAGAACCGTTCGCGTCTTCTTAGAACCGGTCCCCTATCTCGCAGGCTGGGACTTGCAATGTCGCTTGCATGAGGAGCGGCTCCTCGGGCTCCAACCTGACACCGTTCTCATCCTTGAACATCAGCCAGTCTATACATTAGGGAGAAGGACCCGAGTCGGTGATTGGGGTGGAGATGAAGGAACGTTGTGTCAAACTGGCGCTGAGCTGCATCGAGTGAATCGTGGCGGATCCGTGACGTTCCACGGTCCTGGGCAAGTTGTGGCCTACCCTATTCTCAAGGTCGATCGCTATGCGGCAGGGCCGAGACAGCTTGTCCGACTGTTCGAAGACGTTGTTATTCGAGTGCTCAGTTCCTGGACTATCACCGGTAATCGTCTCGAAGGCAAGCCTGGTGTTTGGGCGATGACTCCGGAACCCCAGAAGATTGCGTTCATCGGAATACGAATCGAACGTGGGGTCACGTTGCATGGCCTGGCCATCAACGTCGATCTCGACCTGACTCCATTTCATCGGATCCATCCCTGTGGACTGAATGACTGTCTGGTCACCTCGATGGCAGCGCTATGTCGCACCCCGATCTCGGTTGCTGCCGTCAAGCAGGTACTGGCTCAGGCCTTTACAGAGGTGTTTTCCCTTTCTGAAACCAGGGCGGAATGATACACCGGTCTACGAGCGTGGATGGATTACCCGCAAAGG
>JAHBWQ010000366.1 GCA_019636915.1 Nitrospira sp.
TCTCGATCCCGCGCACATAACCGGGAGGGAGATCATAGCGAGATAGGATTCTTAGCGACAGAGAGAGGCTGTCGGTTTCGGTGCCGTCGATGGATATCGAGATGGCGCCCGTAACTTCCCCGGTATTACGAGAGTCACCCGTGATGTAGAAGTCGAGGCCTATAGAGCCTTGCTCGAAGGTCTGCTCAGCAAAGCCCGGTCGGAAGAGGAGGTGATCAGACAACGGCCGGACTCCGATCCGGGAACCTTTGGTGTAAAGCCGCTGCAGGGGTACGTTTACCGTTGTTCTTCGGCCTTCCCGCCGGTTCGTCTCCTCGAGGAATGAAAGAAATGCTGGCGCTGCGAGGCCATCGTAGATGTAGACAGTCAATTTACCAACCTCACCCGGCGAAAGTTCCGCCGGGAGCTGAAGTGCAGCCATCGGCGAAAGCTCTGGGGTGCCCTCACGCATGCTTATGGCCTCCTCGGCGGCCCGCTGAATATCAGTGTCTGGATCGGACGCACACTCCTGAAGTATCGGCATGACCCGAGAGTTTGGGACCCCAACACGAGCTAGGCCAGAAACCACACCACTCATGTGGGACGACCGGATGCTCCCACCATTGCTGTACTTCCCTGCTTTCTGCCGCGAGATATCGAGCAGTCGAAGGAGTGCTTGGAATGCCTCATTGGGAGCGTTGGATTTACCGAGAGCACTATAAGCGTAGCGATCACCATGAGCGGCCGCCCGCTCAAGGGCAATCACACCGGCTGCCCCCATTCTCGATGCAGCATCAAAGGCCGACAGACGAAAACCGGAAAGCAGCCCACCTTGCATCGTATGAACGAGGCGCACCACCCCCTCTTCAATATACCCCACCGAAACCGCGGTTCTAAGAACCCTCTCGGTGACGCCCGTACGGAGCAGATCGCGGGAGGAGCCAAGCTGGTCGTGTATTGTAAGCATCTCCTCGGCAAGTCGCTTTGGCCCCGCGTTAAGAGCTTCCATTACGAACCAAAGTCGTTGTAGCTCGGATTCTCGATCACTAGCTTCAGTCATCAGAAAGTCCACCTGGACTTCCCAGGCTTTCACGGACACCTTAGAGTGATCGTGAGAACAGGGGGGAAGACCATGAGTAATCGATGGAAATCGCAGCGTGTCCGACTGAAATACACGTTCATCAAAGCTCATCGCCAAGATTTTGATACGGCACATGATGTGCCGCCTCCTCGACGTGTCGCGTAGCGGGTTCTATCAATGGTTACGGAATCCGCTCTCTGATCGAGCGGTGGAAGACCAGCGGCTGCTTGGCCTCATCCGCGCAGCCTATACGGCGAGCCACGGCATCTACGGTGCCCCGCGGATCTTTCTCGATTTGCGTGAAGCGGGCGAAACGTGTAGCAAGCATCGTGTGGCTCGGATCATGAGGGCCAACAACCTGAAAGCCCGATACGGTTACCGAGCGCCTCGGTACACCAGAAGCCCCACGTCACTCCTGACGCCTAATACGCTGCAACGAGGGTTTACCGTCCCCCGGCCCAACACCGCCTGGGTTACCGACATTACCTACGTGCGCACATGGGAAGGCTGGCTCTATTTGGCTGTTGTGATGGATCTGTACTCTCGCCGCATTGTCGGGTGGTCCACCAAGCCCACGCTGGATCAAGATCTAGTGCTGGACGCACTCCTCATGACCGTGCGCGGACGCAAACCCCAGCATGTCCTAATTCACTCCGGTCAAGGGTCTCAGTTTGGCAGCGATGCGTGGCGGCGCTTCTGCCGGGCACATCATCTAGAACCCAGCATGAGTCGACGGGGTAACTGCTGGGACAACGCGGTGGCTGGATCCTTTTTCAGCAGCTTAAAGAAAGAGCGGATCAAGAAACGCATCTACAGAACTCGAGCGATGGCTATAGCAGATATCGACGAGTACATCGAGACCTTCTATAATCGCATCCGGCGTCACAGCCATCTCAGCGGGGTCAGTCCGGAGGCATTTGAAGCCGTGTCGAAAACTCCTTAAAGATGTGTCCGCAAAACCCTGGGAATTCCAGGTTACGGGGAGCAACTCTAATAGCAGCAACCGAGGGAGTGGGACATGATGGGCGGTTCCACAATAACGGTTATCCGACAAAATCAAATTCCTTGGCGCGCGCTAAAGACGGAGTATTAACCGGGAACCGATACCAAGGGGGAATGGGAATAGGAATTTCAGGGAAGGGAATAGAAATTTTAAAAGGCCCTTTTGACGTGACCGTAAAGTACCAAAGAACCCGGTGCGGGGTCAATTAGGGATCTCCGCTCGCT
>JAHBWQ010000367.1 GCA_019636915.1 Nitrospira sp.
GGGCCAGGGTATAAAGTGAAAGCGGAGTTCAACAGCACACCTCATAAACGAGGGATCGTATCCATGGCCCGAGCCAATGATCCCGACAGTGCCGGGTCACAGTTCTTTATCTGCGTCGCGGACGCAAACTTCCTCGACTGGCAATATACCGTATTCGGGGAGGTGGTGAGCGGCATGGACGTGGCCGACAAGATAGTCGGTATGAAACGTGATGGAAGAGACAATCCATTGGAGCGTGCTGAGATGACCGTCACGATCAGTGAGGGTTGATCAGGAAAAGGGGGGGAGGGGAAGAAGGGGTGTACGGTAGGAAGACACAAGATCGAAAGCTAGACAAATTTCTATTGGTGATAACGTTGCTGCTGATCTTTTCCCCCGTACTGTTGGTCGGCTGTGCGGTACCACATATCCCGTCACGGATTATTTACGAAGATCCTGTGAACTATGTGCGGCTAGAAGAAGATGCGGATGTTCTCGCTGAATGGCCACCGACCCACCATGCGCACCCATTTCTCATCGAGTCGGGTACGATACGGACAATTTTGACAGGAATGAAGGTGCAGGAACATCGGACCGCACTACAGCGGTGGTTCCTTGGTGAGTCTCCGCTGGTTCCGGCGTTCACGGATGAGGAGATCACGCTTCTGTCAGCTCAATTGGCGGGAGCATTGGCGGAAGCCACCTATCAAGAGCGTGTCACGTTTTATCTCAGTCAGCCGCAGACGTTTGCACGACGCATCATTACGACGGGTGGATTGTATATCCATGGGAGAGAGTTGCATTTTCTTCTGGGGAACTGGAGGATCATTTATGGTATTCCAGCCTACGGCATGATCTACGATCGCCGTTATCCCATGAGGCCGACTGCAGCCAAAGGTTTTGACTTGCTCTTCCAGCCGGTCGATGCGGTTATTCCCCTACGAAACAGCCTGATCGATGGGATCTTTGCGAACGCCAAAGATGAGCTGGTTATTGACTTAACCAAACTCGACCCCCCCGAGCCTGTGACCCACCTCATGAGGCGCTGTGCGAACCCTCCGACGCTTTGCCCATGGGAGCCTAGCTGATTCCTTCTGTCAGTGATAACACCGAACCCCCTTGAATCATCGAGCAAAGGAAAAGAGGCTGACGTAGGCATTGCCGCAGCAAGAGGCCAGTCGCCTATGGGCGTTCCAGGTTGGGTTCCCTCGCCGGAGCTGTAGCGACTGTCAATGTCCAAGTCGACTACGTGGCTGCGGTTGGGTAACTAGGAAGCAGGACAGAAACGGATACCACCTGCGGTTCGCAGGATCTCCAGTAGAAGTATGTGGATTGTCGTCGAGTGGCGAGAACCGTGCGGGTGGAAGGAAATGGGTGACCTTTCTATTATGAAGTGGTCAACACTCTCCCCATTTTGACAGTGCGGGAATCGCTATGGTAAAGTCCGCGAGTTATTGATAATCAAGGCTTTTTCACGTACATTTTGAAGGACGATTGAATATGAGTGGATTGCAGTCACATGTGGTTATCGTCGCAGGAGCGGGACCGGCTGGTATGGCCGTAGCGGCTGCCCTTTCAAAAGTCGGGCATGAGGTGATCATTCTGAATCGCGACATAAAATTTGGCGGCTTGGCTGAATATGGGATCTTCCCATCGAAGTTGAAACTCCGCGGCGGCCTGAAGAAACAGTACTGGGATCTCCTCCAACAGAAGAACGTCCATTATTTGGGGAATGTCACGATTGGGAACGGCAAGGACCTCACGGTTAAAGAGGTGTGTGGACTAGGGGCAAGCGCGGTTGTCTTTACGATCGGTGCCCAGGGAACCAAAGCCATTGGTGTGGAAGGGGATTCCGCACAAGGCGTGTTCCACGCAAAAGATGTCGTCTATCACTTCAATCGACTTCCCGGCTATGGGGATCGCCCGTTTGACATGGGAAAACACGTTGCGGTAATCGGGGCTGGCGACGTGATGGTGGATATTGCTCACTGGCTGACTCGCTATAAACAGGTCGAACGTGTCACGGCGATCGTGAGGCGGGGGCCGGTCGAGCGAAAGTATAATCCGAAAGAGATTCGAAGTATCTGTGCCAATATGGACATTGAGGGGATCAATGCTGAGTTTGCCCGCATCAAGGATCGCCTTGCCAAGGTCGGACAGAATCCGGATGAGGTGTTGAAGACATTCACTGATGAATTTACAAAATGTGAACCTAAGGTGTCAGAGACAAAGATGGGCTTTCGGTTCCTTGCCTCTCCGAAACGGATTCTCGTTGATGGCAACAACCGCGTTCGCGGACTCG
>JAHBWQ010000368.1 GCA_019636915.1 Nitrospira sp.
ACCAAACGCTTCGCGCTCTTAATCGTCGTTGCGGCTCCACGCGCCTCCAGCTTATGGAAGATAAACGGCTTGAACAATTCCAACGCCATCTTCTTGGGCAGCCCGCATTGATGAAGACGCAGCTCCGGCCCGACGACGATGACCGTACGACCTGAATAATCGACGCGTTTCCCGAGCAGATTCTGCCGGAACCGCCCCTGCTTTCCCTTGAGCATGTCGCTCAACGACTTCAGTGGTCGCTTGTTTGGGCCACGAATGGCACGTCCACGTCGCCCATTGTCAAAGAGGGCGTCGACTGCTTCTTGAAGCATTCGCATTTCATTCCGAATGATGACGCCCGGTGCCTTCAGCTCCATCAAGCGTTTTAACCGATTATTGCGGTTAATCACACGCCGGTAGAGATCATTCAAGTCGGAGGTGGCAAATCGTCCCCCATCCAGCGGAACCAAGGGACGCAGTTCTGGTGGAAGGACCGGGATGACATCCATGATCATCCATTCCGGCTTATTCCCCGACTTTCGGAAGGCTTCAAGCACCTTCAGGCGTTTCGCGTACTTCTTTTTCATTGCCGCGGATGTGGAAGCCTTGGCTTTTACTTGCAATTCATCCCATAACGCATTGATGTCGATTTTCCGCAGCAAGTCACGGATAGCCTCAGCCCCAATCCCGACCTTAAACCCGCTCGACCCATACTCCGAAACAAGCGTGCGCAACTTATCCTCTGGAACCAATTCCTTTTCCGATAGATCCGTTGAACCAGGATCGACACACACGTAGCTTTCAAAGTAGAGAATCTTCTCCAACTGCTTCAGACTCATATCAAGCAGGGTACCGATCCTGCTCGGCACACCTTTCAGAAACCAAATATGGGCGACAGGTGCGGCTAATTCGATATGCCCCATCCGCTCACGACGGACCTTGGATTGAATCACTTCAACACCGCATTTATCACAGACGATTCCGCGATGTTTCATCCGCTTATATTTTCCGCAATTACACTCCCAGTCCTTCGTCGGGCCAAAAATCTTGGCGCAGAAGAGCCCATCCTTTTCCGGTTTAAAAGATCGATAGTTGATTGTCTCAGGCTTTTTGACTTCACCATAGGACCAGGACCTGATCTTCTCGGGCGAGGCGATGCGAATGCGCATCGAATCGAACGAGACAGAATCCCGCTGCTTTTCAAACAATGTATATACGCCTTCCAAGGTAATGACCTCCTCTGATGCCGGCCACTCGCCGACACACAAGCGGTTAGTCTTGCGTCTTGACTAATTCGACATCAAGCCCCAAGCTCTGCAACTCCTTGACCAACACATTGAACGATTCGGGCAACCCTGGCTCTAGGAAGGGTTCACCTTTGACCACCGCTTCGTACATACGAGATCGTCCAGGGACGTCGTCGGACTTGACCGTGAGAAATTCCTGCAACGTCGACGCCGCTCCATACGCCTGCAGAGCCCACACTTCCATTTCCCCTAAGCGCTGGCCTCCGAATTGGGCTTTCCCGCCCAGCGGCTGCTGCGTCACAAGCGAATAAGGGCCAATGGACCGCGCGTGGATCTTGTCGTCCACCAAGTGGTGCAGCTTGAGCACATACATGTACCCAACGGTCACCGGACTCCCAAATGGTTCTCCAGTTTTTCCGTCAACAAGGTGCGCTTGGCCACTCATTGGCAGCTTCGCCTTTTTGAGCAATTCTTTAATTTCTTTCTCGGAGGCACCATCAAATACCGGGCTCGCCACCTTCACGCCCAATGCCTTCGCAGCCCATCCGAGGTGGGTTTCCAGGATCTGCCCCACATTCATACGAGACGGCACACCAAGCGGGTTCAGCACAATTTCGACCGGAGTCCCGTCGGGCAAATAGGGCATGTCTTCTTCCGGCAACACGCGAGACACGACGCCTTTATTACCATGACGCCCGGCCATCTTATCGCCGACTTGAATCTTGCGCTTCATCGCAATATACACCTTGACGAGCTTGATGACGCCTGGAGGCAACTCGTCGCCGCGTTTTAGTCGGCCGACCTTTTCGTCATACAGTGTTTGAAGTATTTCAATCTGCTCCTTTGCCCTCCGCTCGACATCCTCCAGCTCTTTTTGCTCGTCAGGATCGCTCAGGATAATGTGCCGCACCGTGTCGTCTGGTAATCGCTTCAGGATCTCCGCGGTCAATTTCCCCTTTTTCTTCAAGATGACATCGCCGCTTTCAGGATCCATCAGATCGCGCCCCACCACCTTGCCGAGCAAGAGCTTCCGAATCTTC
>JAHBWQ010000369.1 GCA_019636915.1 Nitrospira sp.
TCGGTCTTTTTATGATTGAGCGCGATCTCCATCAGCTTGAAGGCCGACTCCAAATGCTTGGGGTCCAATTCCAGCGTACGAAGATAACACTGGATCCCCATGTCGATCGTGTTGTAATCGGACACCTGGGGGTTATCCAGCTCGATATAGACGCCGGCAAGGTTATACCAAGCGATCGGATCATCCTGTGTGATTTCTACGAGGCGTTCATAGTACCCCTTCGCCTCCATATACTGCTTCTTGTCCGCGTAGAGTCTCCCCAGGTTGAAGAGCGCCAGCACGTCATGGGGAAAAACTTGTAGCGCATGCTGAAACTCGGCTTCCGCTTCATCGGCCATGTTCTTGGTCGCGTAAATCGTGCCCAAGTTTGCATAATACATGGCGAGCGAACGGTTCATTTCAGCGCGAAGGGATTCCGCCATCTCTATGGCCTTCTTGACCTCCGCCAACGCATCGTCGAGGCGCCCTTTGCTGAAATATAATTCTCCCAGTCGGCAGCGCGCCTGAAAATCTTCCGGTTCACTGGCCAACAGTTTTTCAATCCCGGCGATCTCTTCGTCCGGAGTGAGGGGCTGATCGCCAAGATCAACGGCAGTATCCCCTTGCGGGGGCATGGATGCAGGTGTGTCCATTGTTCAACTCGTTCTGGGCTTATGCCCGACCGGTCATCAATCCATCCGGTGCCGACATCATGGGACCGGCACTCGCCGATAATGCTTCGGCTGTCGCTACCTTCACCCGATCACAGGTCAGCAGCATCACCCCAAGCACCACCATCAACGTCAAGTTTGAAAATAACAACGCATAGCCGGCAATGAACATCAGCCCGATTCCGTAGCCGGCCAATCTCCCCATGGTCACGAGCTTCACCACCGTGTAGGACCAACAGAGTAAACCTGCGACATAGACGGCAAAGGGAAGATAGAACGTGTAGCCCATCCCGAACTGGAAGATCCACCCGATGCCTTGCGACGCTTGTCGAAAAGCAGACGCGAATCCAGGAGTAATACGATCCAACAGGTAGTCCACCACAATGAGACCGGTAAACGTTACGCCCGTGACCGTCCAAAACCAGATGGCTCGGTTGCGTTGCTGCCGATTCTTCGTTCGCAACGAGAGACTCTTGCTTTTGCCGTAGGCCAGAAAGGCACAGAAACTGGCCAGTACCATCAACGCCTCTCCCATACGATGTGATTCGTACACCAGGGGAGGCTGCGCAATCGTTCCCATCAGACTATAGCTCGTCGACACAATCTGATAATACAGCCATCCGGATATGCCCAGGCAATAGGTAACGGCCAACGCTCGTTGGGCCGGTTCCCTGTGCGTCATCACATAGTCCGAAACAAACACCGTCAGCACCAACAGGGTCAAGCCGTTGTAGACAATGGCACCGAGCATCCCCGGCTGTACAACCAAAAACCCACCGGTGAGCAGCAATAATAGGGCTGTCCCGATGATCCCCAGTTTCACCAGCCGACTGTTGTCAGTCCCTCCCCAACGATTGACCATGGCGAGCGTCAGGGCCAAAAACAACAACACCGCGACGATGTTGAGAAGCCATGCCCCCACTTCGGTCAAGGCTGTGAATGTCGGAGTAATCCATGGATGAGTGGCGGCCATCTTACTGAGATGCATCCCAAGACGCGACAACAAACGGTACAACACAAGTTCAAGGAAGGATGCGAGAAGTACGAGCTTGATCGTATAGTCAAACAACGGACCAAAGTCCGATACTTTTCCGATCACTCGTTCGGTCAACGTCGCCGACTTCATCACTCCATCCATAGGAAGCGATATTATAGCTGCCGTAGAAAAAGAGGGTCAATGTGCAGCCATCGACACCGGTTTTGCTCCTGCTTTAGCGCGCGAGATGTAGAGCAACCCGTCCGCCATCGCATAATTGAACGGCAGCTCGCACACCACTTCGCTGATCCTGCCGTACACGTACTGATACAACCGTTCCGCTTCATCCGGGGTCATGCCCTCTTGCACTTCGTAGAAGAACCCAAGACTCAGATCTTCTGCGGACGGTCGCATGATCCGACGGATGCCATAGCCGCCGGGATCACTCATGATCGGCGCTTCCTTTTCCAAGTCAAACAGACAGGGCTGGCACGAAAAGCCGTACGACTCGTGCAGCCGCTTGTTTTCAACGACGAAGTTCATGGTCTCGAGCGCTTCTTCTTCCTTCTCCGTGGGGAACCCGACGATGATGTAACAATGCACGGCAATGCCAAGATCCACACAGTCATCC
>JAHBWQ010000037.1 GCA_019636915.1 Nitrospira sp.
CGCGACAAAGTCGCTGACCGTTTGCCGGATATCCGGAGCTTTAAGGATTGCGGAGATCACCGCCACTCCGTTTGCCCCTGCCCGCATCACATTCTCGACCTGATCAAGTGTGATCCCCCCGATGGCAAAGATCGGAAGCGGCGTCAACGAGCGAACGCCTCTCAACCCGGCCAGCCCGACAACGGGATCGTGATCCGCCTTCGAACCCGGCTTGAAGATCGGGCCAAAGCCAATATAGTCAGGGCCAGCAGCCGTCGCCGCTAATATCTGGTGGTGATCATGCGTTGACAGACCGATCAGCTTGTCAGGCCCCATGACGTTTCGTGCGAGATGCAACGGCAGATCCCCCTGCCCGAGATGCACCCCATCCGCATCCACGGCCAACGCCAAGTCACACCGATCATTGACGATGAAGAGGACACCGAGTTCCTGAGCGACCTTCCTCAGTGCCAACGCCTCTGCATAGGCAACCTTCATCGAAGCCGATTTGTTTCTGTATTGAAAATTCTTGGCACCAGCTGCGGCAGAAATCTTTAAGACATCCACGAGTGAACGATCGGGACAGATCGATGGATCAAGAATGACATAGAGCCCATCCTGTACCAATGGAGTTCGCCGTTTCTCATTTGACGTCTTCGACATGTTGTTACCGTTTGGAATGTTCCACTGCTTTCTGTTTGAGGATGCGAAAGTGCGCTTCGAGCTCCTGCCGCATCGCGATTACGATAAGCCAGTCCGGCACAAAGGATTCGACTTCAACCTCGAGTTCAAAGTCGGCGCGTGTCTGATTCCCCTCCCCCGTGGATTCCAGCTTCCAAACTCGATGGTACCGCTTGAAGTCCCCTCCTTTCAGGTCCGTAACGAGACTTCCGCTCGGCAAGACCCTCGACTCCGTAACTAACCGGCGTTCGCCTGGCATCAAGGGATGCTCAATTCGAAGATCGGTTGTGGCCACCCCGTCCTGGACGCTGACGGCTTCCACATGCATCCGCATGTCAAAGAGATCCGGCCAATGAGGGTAATTGGTTAACAATCGCTGAACGACGATCGGGGGTGCTGGAATAACCACTTGCGCAGTCGCCCTCGTACCACCACCAGAGACGGCAGCGACCTCGAGTACATCCACCGGTGCCGCAGCCATCCCCATACCCTCGGTCATGAGGAAGAGGAGCAGGCCGAGCGCACCACCTGCGAGCAGGACCGTGAGGCGGGCTGTTCGTCTATCCCACAATCGCATCCAACAACCGTTGATGAATCTTGCGAACCCGTTCAAGTTGGCCTTTGGCTGGGAACCGTTCGTAAAAACCATCGGCCCGGAAATCCTTTATAAGCGTAGCCCAGGGCTTCACCAGCTCAACAAACGGTTGGTGTGACCGTTGTTCCTCCCATGCGCTGATGAGTTTACGATCCACAATCAGGTCGTCCAACACCCGAATCATGGCCTTGAGAGAAACGTCGCGTGTGAACATGTAGCGCTCATTCTGGCCCCAGATCTCACCCATCACATCCTTGACGCCCTTGAGGTAGTCCCGCACCAACGCATAGCACCGGTCAGCTTTCATATCCAAATGAGACTCGATCCAGCGTTTATGGGCTGTCACCACTTTTAGTAGTTCGTTGAACACCTCGGACTGAAGAATCCATTTCTCCTGCCTACTCCGTCCTCCAAGGCGGTTGATTTTGTACTGGAGCGGCGAGTCAGACTCGCTGTAGAGCAGATTGACGACTTTCGCTGCGAACTTCTTTTCCGGACTCTCCCACGACACCTTCTCATACAGATCGACCAGATGCGATCGGTTGATGCGCGTATGAGTCGAGTTGATGATGACGAACATCTCTGTCGCAAAGTCGGCACTCCGTCCGTCGAACAGCAGGCAAGGCACTTCGACCTGCCGGCTCTGGTCTGGATGTTTCTCATGGAAAAAATGCAGTCCGGCAAGGCGATGCTGCCCATCAATGACCAGGTACTTTCCTTTTGGCTCGCTGAGGTGGCCGATCGATTCCGAACCCTCGACCTTTTGGAAACGAAGCGTTTCATCGGTAAAGAGCAACACCGTGCCGGGAATCATCGGTTGTGCCACGACGGTTTCGTAAAAATTGACGATCTGTTTGATCTTCTGCCGATTCAGGACACGCTGAAACCCTTTCTCACTCCGCTCAATCCCTGCAATAAATTGTGCGACCTCATCGTGTTCGGCGATCTTGGTCTGCGCGATTTCCTCGCCTTCAAAATAGTACCGGCTCGTGAAACGAACTTTTCCCAGCAAATCACCGGCGTTGTAGGCGATGAAATAAAACATCCCTTCTTTTTGGGTGATTCGTGTCGCCAGCATAGGGCCTCCCTTGAGTAGGAACCGAAGCTGGTGGTGATTCTACGCGTGCCTCCGCATGGCCGCAAGACAAAGGACTGTGTCAGCCCACATTACTCATCACTCTTCTGCTACAATCGCCCATCCGCTGTTCCAACGCCGCTGCGCTCGGCGGGCTCGCCCCTCGGCCTTTCGACGTCCTGCACGAGGACGCCTCAAGGCCTCCGGGCTCCTCGCGCCGGTCTCACAACGCGGCTGGACAATTTCGCGACGAACAGTCATGAATAATGTGGGCTCGCATCATCAACCATGAGATCGAGACATAGCACACTCCTATCGCGTTCTGCTGTTCTCCTGATGCTGCTGGTCAGTTCTCCCAACGCCCATACTCAAGAGATGGAGGACGCAGGAGCCACCACCGAGTTGTCCTGCAGCTTCGCCATGGATAAAGATGAGACCGCACGCCCTTGTCAGGTTCCGTTCCCGGAAGGATGCCAGGTGGCCATGATACCGGGAACTACACAACCATGGACGACAATCTCGAAGGGCGGCCGGCTCCAGTGCCGATTCGATGAGAAGGAAACCAACTGGAAGACCAAGATTACCGGTACGTGCGGCCAATGCCAGTCTGTCCATTGCTCGGTCAAATTCAGCGTTCGATTCATGTGTACTTCCGGGTAATCAGTCCACCTGTCCTCCATGTCTCTCACTGAGGTCATCAAACAAGAAGCGCGAGCCTTGGGTTTTGATGCCGTCGGGGTCGCGCCCGTCTCTGATGAGCCAGAGGCAGTCGGTCCTGGTGATGGGCAACCTCATCCGGTTCAATCACCATTTCTCCGGCGTCTCTACGACCGCCTGACGGAGTGGCTCCGGCAAGGACACCATGGAACCATGGCCTGGCTGGAACGGACACCGGAGAAACGTGCGGATCCCCGACAGGTCCTTCCTGGTTGCCGATCGGTCATCTCTGTCGGCATGACTTACCTCACCGACCATCGTGCGAACGAACAGCCCGCGTATGGTCGCATCGCGCGGTATGCCTGGGGGAAGGACTACCACAAGGTGATGAGCAACAAGCTCAAACAACTGGAAGCACGCATTTCCAGTCTTGTACCAGAGGCACACACGCGATCCTATGTGGACACCGGCCCTATAATGGAGAAAGCCTGGGCGGAACGGGCCGGTCTGGGCTGGATCGGAAAACACTCCAATCTCGTGTCATCCGACCATGGCTCATGGCTTTTGCTCGGAGAAGTACTGACCACCTTAGAGCTATCAGTAGACGAGCCTGCTACCGATCTGTGCGGAAGCTGCACGCTGTGTATCCAAGCCTGTCCAACGAACGCGATTGTGCAACCCTATGTGGTTGACGCCACACGATGTATCTCCTATCTCACTATTGAACTACGCGGAGATAGCAGCCTGATTTCCCCTGACCTCCAGCAGGGTATGGGAAACAAAATATTCGGATGTGATGATTGCCTCGACGTATGCCCGTTCAACCTGCGCGCCGAACCGACCCACGAGACTACATTTCAGCCCTCTCCCGTCACCCTCGCCCCGAGTTTAGATGAGCTTTCTCGACTCGATGAACAGACCTTCACCACGTTGTTTCAACAGAGCCCGATTCGTCGGACAAAAATCCATGGGTTTCAACGAAACATCGCCATCGCACAGCACAATAAACCCCGGCCATCATCGCCTCCTTCTTGATCAAAACTTTCAAGATAGGTGCCCCCTTTTCCACTGAATGAGCCCACTATCGGATTACGACCAGTCAGTTCAAATGCCACAGAAAAATACTGTGGCATGAATCGAATTGGATACAGGGTGTATCTTTTTGGATTCTCCTCCGCCCCTTTTCCCCCGCTGCCCTCAACAGTCAACAATCGATACATCAAAAAGGCAGTCTCATCAAATGAGGTAAAAGATCTTGGTTTTTTTAATGATGGTTTGAACGCACGCCACAGTGCCGTACTGTTATGCCTATGGCACGTATCGTGCGTAGCGCGAATAGGAAGCTGTCGGGTACAAGGTTCAGGTCATCATGAGGCAGGCACACCTGTGAGCAGAGAAATTTCACCAGCGGTCAGAAGAAGCTATATGTATTGTACTTTCTCATCAGAATTTGATAGATAGTTGATCCGGCGACCGCTCGACGAGTGGGTGGGAGGGGACTAAATTAACCATACTCGCTCGCAGCATCGCTCTCTGTGCCATAAAACCAAACTAAAGGGAGGCAATTATGCAGAGGTTTCGTGTGATCACAGCTACATTAGGACTTGCCGTCCTTCTGGGAGCCAGCGGATGTATTACGATGCCAGGGTCCGCAGGGGCCAAGGTGCATGAAGTCACATTCACCGCGATGGAAACGGAAATCGTCGTTGACGGAAACGGGACGAAGTACAAGGCCTGGACCTTTAACGGACAGATGCCTGGACCAGTCGTGCGGGTCACCGAAGGCGACACGGTGAACTTCACCCTGATCGGCGACAAGAACAATTCCTTCCCGCATTCGATGGACTTTCATGCCGCTGAGCTCGACTTCTTGAAGAACTACCACAAGACCGTTTCAGCCGGCGAGACACACAAGTACTCCTTCGTGGCAAAGAAGCCTGGTGTGTTTTTCTATCACTGCGGTGCGAGCCCCATGATCCAACACGTCGCCCGTGGCATGTTCGGCGCCATCATTGTCGATCCGAAGGATGCCAATGCCTGGCCAAAGGCCGATCGTGAATTCGTCCTGGTCCAATCCGAGTTCTGGAAGAACCCGGACAATGTGCAGGCGATGTTTGATCGGAAGTGGGACAACACGATTTTCAACGGCGGAATCTTCAAGTACCATCCGTTCTTCCCTGGCGGAGAGCCGTTGGAGGTCAAGGTCGGTGAACGCGTACGGATCTATTTTGTGAATGCCGGTCCAAACGAGTTCTCGGCACTCCATCCGATCGCTGAAATCTGGGACAATGTCTACGAGAGCGGCAACCCGGCGAATAACTTCAAGGGTGTTCAGACCTATGTGGTTGGTCCAGGCAGCGGTGCCACCTTCGATATGATCGTGGACAACCCAGGAGCCTATCCGGTTGTGACCCACTCCTTGACGGGAGCGCTGCGCGGTGCGATCGCCGTGGTGATCGCCAACCAGAATCCCAAGGACTATAAGGGTCAGTTGATGCCCAACACTCCCTGGAACCCGTAATGAATGAGCGGGGTACGGAGATTTAACAGTCCATTCATTCTCATACAAAGGAGTAGATGATATGTCGTTGAGCAAGAAGATTATGAGTATGGTCGTTGCCGTCACGGCTGCTTGGACGCTGAGCAGCGCCACGTCCTTTGCCGCAGAGGCGTCGCTCTATGAGCGTCTCGGCGGACAAGGCGCGATTCAAGCCGTCGTCACCAAATTCATCGGCAACGTGGGCGGTGACAAGCGGATCAATAGCTATTTTGCCACCACCGACCTCAAGAAGCTCAACAAGCTCTTGGTTGAACAGGTCTGTATGGCAACCGGTGGGCCCTGCAGCTACTCCGGTCGGGATATGAAGACCACGCACAAGGGCATGAAGGTCACCGACGCCGCTTTCGGCGCTCTCGTGGAGGACCTGGTCAGTGCATTGGATACCTTCAACGTTCCAGCAAAGGAAAAGGGCGAGCTCCTGGCCATTCTTGGACCGATGAAGAGTGACATTGTCGAAGCAAAGTAACGACTGACAATGCCCGACACTGCAATGTAGTTTTTCCCGTCAACCAGGACCGCGAGGTCCTGGTTGACGCGGTCCTCAGGCTGGTAGACCCACACCTTCCCAATCTCAGATCCAGGCAATTTCTCCGAGAGAGGGGCACTGCCACTTAGGACATTGTCGTGTTATGATGTACCGATTTTCGTGCGCCAACTACCACGCAGCACGAACAAGCATGTAGCTGTAACATTCAGTGGTATCACCAAGGAGGAGCCATGAGCGGGAAGCGTGTGATTGTGACGTTGTGTAGTTTCATTGCCATTGCCATGTGGAGTACGGCAAGTTGGTCCGGCCCCGAGTCCGATCCTCTGAAGCCGCGTGTTCCAGACGCCGAACGTGGGGATGCACGAAAACTGAAGAGTCCGATCACCGTGACTCCTGACGTCCTCGCAAAGGGCAAGGATCTCTATGAAGGCAAAGGCACCTGCGCAAATTGTCACGGTCAGAGTGGCGAGGGTGACGGTGCGGGAGGAATGCTGCTCACACCAGGTCCACGAAACTTTACCAATTGCAAATTTCACAAGAAGCGGAACGACGGGGAACTGTTCTGGGTCGTGAAGAACGGAAGCCCTGGTACCGGTATGCCTGCTCTGGTGAAGGGGAATATCCTCACCGAGGAAGAAGCCTGGACGATCATCGCTTACGAGCGAAGCTTCTGTAAGGACAAAGAATAACGGTTAGTTCGTATGGGGCTGTAGGTCGACTCGTTCGACCTACAGCCCCATGGTTTTCTCTCGCCTCGATGAATCCTTCAATCACTTTCCCTATTTTGAGAGAGTTTCCTGCACGACATCCTCACTGACCAGCACCCCTTCCCGGCTATCCAGTTCACGGTCGACGCGCTTTCCCCTTTTTTTCTGTATAGGGAGAGGTGTACGCTATACTAGGTTCGGATGGTTCCAGAGGAGGCAAGGCTGAGGAGCACTCCGATGAACCGTAAGATAGCACTTCTCATTTCGAAGGATCCCCAGCTCAGACAGCTTGTCGAAGCTACCGTACCACAGATCAGTGTTCAATCAGCATCGACCATCACAGAGGGGCTCGCACAGTGGTCGACGATTTCCCCCCGACTGGTGATCAGCGAAGGAACGTCCTCTACGCTTGTGCCACTCTTTGAATATGCCGGACAGCTACCTTCTCCTCCACCTGTGCTGGTAATCGGGGACTGTCACTCCGTCAAAGATGCCGTCGACATCATGCGGATCGGTGCAGCCGACTACCTGACAAAGCCCTTGCTCCCGGCAGATCTACAGACTGCGATCGGCCGCATCCTCAGACGGTCTCTTCCCATGAGTTCTACTGCACCACGAGATCCCTTCGCCCCCATTGTCAGTGTCTCCCCTCAGATGAACTTGATGAAGCACCTGGCCAAAGAAGTGGCCGTAACCGACGCCACCGTCCTTATCACCGGAGAGAGCGGAACCGGAAAGGAATTGTTTGCAGAGGCCATCCACTACTCCAGCCTCCGAGCCCATGGTCCATTGGTTGCCCTCAATTGCGCCGGGATCCCGGAACATCTCTTAGAAGCGGAACTATTCGGCTATGAACCAGGAGCCTTTACCGATGCCAAACGAGCCAAACCCGGACGATTCCAAATGGCGGAGGGCGGCACGCTTTTTCTCGACGAGATCGGGGAAATGAGCCCGACCGCTCAAGCCAAGCTCCTCCGTGTGCTGGAAAACCGCACCGTTGATCCTCTGGGCGATACCCAGAGTCACAAGATCAATATCCGAATCCTCGCGGCAACCAACGAAGATCTGCTCGCCCATATCAAAGCCGGCCGTTTCCGCCTTGATCTCTACTATCGATTAAACGTGTATCAACTCCGCATTCCATCGCTCCGCGAACGATCTGAAGATATTGAACCGATTCTCTTGATCTTCTTAGAGCGAGCCAGAAAGGAACGCGGATGCCGTGTGAAGGCCATTGCCCCATCCGCGCTGATGGTCCTCAGAAGTCACACGTGGCCAGGCAATGTCCGAGAACTCCACAATGTCGTTGAATGGCTCACGATCACCTGTAAAGACGAGGTGATCCAACCGCATCACCTACCGACATCCATACAGGTGGGTCCGGCAACCGACCACCAAAGTCCTGACCTCATCCCATCGCTCCTCGCCTTTGGACTCTCGTTTCAAGAGATGGAAAAGAAGTTGCTGGAAGAAGCGTTACAGAAGGCATCGGGCAACGTCTCAGAAGCCAGCCGTCTTCTCAAGATGACCCGCAATACCCTCCGCTACCGCATGGCGAAGCATCACCTCCAGTAGGCTGACACTCTCTCTGTCTCGCAGCCCCCCCGCTGCGAATAAATCCATCCTTCAGGGCTGAAAATTTCTGCAACAGATCCGTATACAGAAGCTTGAGGAGACTGTTCTCATACTCCAACTCTGTGAGCCGCTTCACATCGAGTGTTCTTGAACCCTGCTTATCAATGGGTTTTGACCTTCGCATTACAACCTCCGGGATATACGAGAACGATTTGAAAGAACCATGATGGGCCGCTGGACACTTGCGGAAGATGCAAACGTAGTTCCACACACCGTATGTTACATCGACTGGCAAAATCGTCCACTGCATGAGATAGGTCATGACGGATCGACTGAATGTCCACGTGATTGAATCAAGTGTGTATCTGATCCGATACGAGGTGGATCAGAAACAATACCAGCGACAAGACAATCTATCGCACCAACTGATGGTGGGCGAGACCCCTGTTACAGCTATGAAGGATCCTGTGGGACCACCCACTCGGTAGCTGGAATAAAACTAGACGAGTCGGACGCGACGTGGAACAGACGAACACGGACGCTCCCGATTCGTCTGTGTGGCCCATAAGTCAGCGTAAATCCAGCTCCTGTATCCTGCTCACGAAAGTGTTCGAGTCGATCCATTAAGAAGCTCCTCGTCACATGCCGACCAACCTGCATCAGCGCGTTAGTCAGCATAGCGGCAGCTCCCTGCGCCATTCGTGCAAATCCTAGGTTGTGCAACTGGTGTTGCCCCACAATCCGCTGCAGGTCAGCAAGATCTTGTTCTGTCGGCGGTTGAATCGCCGCAGCAAGCACGACTTTGGACTTCAGTTGAGACGGAACGGCAAATGCCTTATGCCCTACCATCCCAGCAGGCGCCAACAACATCGGCGAGAGGTGCTGGCGATCCAACTCTTGGGCAAGCATCAGAAAGTCCTCGCCGCTGCCGACAAATACGACGGCATCGATATGCTCGTCTTTCAGCCGTCTCATCAGTCCACCTCCACCGACGGCCCCACGCCCGTACTCGTGCTCAATCACGATGTGCATGGCCTTTCGTCTCACCGATGTAAGGACCGCATTCAAGATCGGAGTCTTTGGTGGGGACACAATCGCAACTCTGGGACGATCCTGACCCGCCGATGAATGAGATTGAAAGGCCAAGAAGTCCAACAGCACCCGGTATTGGATATCGAAACCGGGCAGCGAATAGAACACGTATGGATTCGGTGGATCAGCGGGTTGTGGAGACAAGACCAGGGGGCCGATCAAGGGTACAGCCTCATGTTCGAGCAGACGATGCGTCTTGGATGTGTCTCCCGATTCGAAACTTCCGACGAGTGCAAAGGCCTGCTCCGTCTTGATCAGCTGCTCGGTTGCGACCCCTTGCGAAACATCCTTCCCGGAATCCTCACTGATCAACTCAATCTGTCGCCCATAGATCCCGCCCCGTTCGTTCACGGCACGAAAATATCCCTGCAGAACCGCTTGTGCATCATGTCCAATGGAAGCCAATGGCCCAGAGAGTGGAAGCGCAGCGCCAACAGTGATGGTCGTTGCCGTCACACCTGGATCGCTGTCGTCATCAGCTCCGAGTTTTTTGAGATAAGCCACTACTGCAGCTGCCTGATGATCAGTGAGGTGATAACGCGGCATGCCGGAATGGAGCGGCTGTCCGACAGTGTCAACCCCTTGCGTAATCGCGCGAGCCAGTGTCTGGTCTGTGTACGCCGCGCGCGACTGGCCGGTCTGACGTGACTCATGGGAACTTCGTAAAACCGCCGGTGTGAGCGGCGGCACGCGTAGCCCTCCTTCTTGAGTCCCCTGTCCTTCTACGCCGTGGCATTGGACACATCTGAAGAGCGTGGCGGAGAGATCGCCATCAACTCCTACAAAGCTTACTAGTAATTCCGAGCCAGACTCGACACTGCCTTGATGATAGATACGTCGCCCCAGACGTTCATCAGGCGTGAGCGGATCATCCCAGGCACGACTCTCTCCTGGCATCGCAATCGTGCTCATCAACGAGAAGAGAGAAAGAAGTGCAACGAAGAGAGACGTGATCGGCATTCAATCAATCAACGATGCGCCGTAGAACCATTCACTGAGTCAATGAGATCCATTACCATTGGAACAGAGGCCAGGCCATAATGTCTGGTCCATTGTCCAGTCGCATCGTTCCCAACGAGAATGAGAGACGGATGATCCACCCGCTGCGGCGACTTGGCATCGAATGCGGTCAACACACGGGTCAGATCCGGAGAAGACCCGGTCAAGAAATACCAGCCGGGCTTGGCACCGAATTTATTGGCAACGGCTTTCAGCTGCGCCGGCCGATCAGTGGCAGGATCGACGCTGATTGAAAGGAGCGTGACCGAGGAATGTCGGGCGCCCTGAAGCTTTTGCTGCACCGCACCGAACAGGCCCGTCATCGCCGGACAACTCGTCTGACAAGAGGTAAACAGAAACGTGATTGCGACAGTATTCCCCTTAATCAGATCGGAATACAGACGATGGGTGCTGCCATTCTGATCGATTACTTCAACATCAGGAATAACTGGTGTTGAAATTTCAGCGAAGGCAATTGCTCCAGCACTCAACATCCAACAACCGAGTACCACTCCAAAGAAATGACGAGTCATGACCACTTCAACGTCGAACCCCTTCTGCCCGCTGCATCTCTTTCTCTGCAGTCGGTGCAGCTGAAGTCACGCGTTGCACCACAGCCGTCCCCTGGGCATAGCGCAGATGACCCGATACCGTCTGCACCATGACTCGATATTCCCCGGCATGCGGGAAAGACTGAGTCACTCTATAGCGTCCCGGTTCAACCTCACGGGCATAGTGCCGCTGCTGCCAAGTTCCCGGCGGTTCAAACACCAAGACTTGGACATCGCGCAGGCCGACAATCGGTTGCTGAGTGGCTGCATCGAGCACCATGAAAGTCATGGCGGTAGGAACGCGAACTTGGACCGGTACAGTACCAACATCCGTACGGATGACGGGGGGACGTGGTGTTGCCGCAGAGGAAGCTCCGTCTAACGATTCTCGCACGGTTGCTTGAAAACAATGCATGGTCCTCGGACGATCAATGAGGATTGGCACGTCGTATCGCCCAGCTTTTGAGAACGTGACCGGAGCTCGGTACACACCCGGCGCCACTTCCTTCAAGCTTCGATCAAGGGCTAAAATACCGCGGGGCATCCGCTTGTAATTGGAGAATGTCCCCATCGGCGCCATCATACCCTCTTGATAGAAATAGAGGGTTTGATCTGGCGCATTCGCTACCAGGACGGCGTTCCCTTCCGGCGCCGGCACGATCATATCGGCGATCCCGAGCTGATCGGGAACCATACTGGGTGCATGTTGTCCGGCTTGAATCTCGATCGGCGCCGGTTTTCCTTTACGAAGATCCGCCAGATCGATCAACGAGAACTTTTCAGACTCGATTCCACGCACATAGGCGTATCGCTCGGTGAAGGTCACTTGATCGGGATCCTTGACGACTGTCGTGGAGCCGATGATCCCATTCGTGGCTGTATCGATTACCGACAGGGTGCTGTCGAGTTGATTCACGAATACGGCAAAACGACCGGTCGGTTCGAATCGCAGTGCAACCACCCCCTGCTTCGTTGGGATCGTCCCCACGCTGCGAGGCGTAGCTGGATCGAGAACCTCAATCATCGTGTCATTTAACGATCCCACATAAAAGCGCTTCGCTGCCGCCCCATACGCTACCGTGACTGGTGTTTTCCCAACAGGCACTGTGACCGTGACAGCAGCTATGCGGAGATCGATCATCGAAACCGTGTTCGCTTCACTGTTCGTAACCGCAAGATAGGAGCTGTCTTGGCTAAACGCGAGAGTATGTGTTCCCGCTCCTACAGCAATCACCTTGGCAATGACATGGGTTTCCGTGTCAATCGTTACAACCTGTGCCGTGCCGTCCAACCCCACCCAGACAGCACGTCCGTCCGGCTGAAGCGCCAAGCGAGTGGGCCGCGAACCAGCCCCGGTTGAAATTGTCTGGATCAGCCGATAGGTCGTCGTGTCGATGACGGTGATGATGCCTTCATCCGAAAGCGTTACATACAGAAATCGACCGTCCATAGTCTGGAGCCAATCCGTACCAATACCTGGCAACGAGATAATATGTTCCAGTTTGGTAGGGCTAAAGGCTACATGGGGATTGATGAAGGTGATCGTCTTATCGTGGTTCAATGTGGCAATCGCATAGCTATTGAGATCCACCTCAGGACGGCTTCCCAGTTGCCCACTGGCTAGGCCACGAATTTTATCGGCACAGGTCCGCTCACCGGCAACCGTCTCCGACAACCTGGCATTCATCCACGCCTTGGGTCGTCCAAGCGACAACGGCTGCCCGGAGCGAGCGTCTCGCAGGGCAAACTGCGCCAGAGCTGTTTGCCCGACTTGTGCCTCCAGATATTCTTTATTCGCTTCAACAGCTCGCAAGGAGAATTCGATCCGTACCCCATCTTGCTCGAACTGTTGCACCTGATCCAGTGCCGTCGCTTGCAAAGCAATCGCCTCTCGCGCCGGTGCAACCTTCGATTGTAGCAAGGGATCGGCCCAGACCTGGCTCGCAAGCAAAACTCCTGTTGCCCAGATCCCGGTCAACTTCACGATCTCAAAACCAAACCCACGCACGTCAGACTTCTCCGGTTATGGATATAAACCCTTATTTATTGGCATCCGGCAACACAACTTTACAGGCATTATCATCTTGCTTAACTAAATTCTGTGGATGAATGCCAGGGCGCCACCAGCCCGGGTCCTCCGGCTTATTCACCCGAAGAATTCCCCATAGACCACCGCCGAACATGAATCCTTCCTGCGTACGGTACAAATAGTCACCTTTCACCGCACAGTCACCACCTGCTCTTGTTTGGATGTTCAAATGACGGCCAGGCCCAATGCCATTCGTCGCCCCAAACCTAGTTGGACTGTCCTCGTTCCAGCCCATAACACTGGAGCGATAAGCCCACGGATTGAGCGACCAATTGTGTCCAAAGATCGCTAGAGCATGCTGACGCGGATGCCCGCCTGGATGAACCACACGGAACCGTACTGGCTCACCGGCATCCACCTCAAAAATAGGTGTTTCAGGATCGCACGGTGGAGTTGAACATCCCTCATGTACAACCCTAGAACTCAACACATTCGACCAATCATATTCACTCATCACATCTGGCTCATCGGCAGCACTGGCACCTAATCGAGCCCAGAGTGGTTCAGTACGATAGTTAAAAGCCTTTTGCCCTGAATCTTCAGCATCATCCCCGTTTCTCAAGTTTGGCATGGGCTGGCCATGCTGCTGGAGCGCCAGTGCATCTTGGTAGAGGAGTACGAACTCCTTGAATCGATTGACTCCCTCAAAACGCTCATCATCGGTTTTGGTCCATGAACCGGGGGTCAGGACAGTATCGAGTTTCTTTTGAAAGGTCGACATCTTCGTCCGTTCATTTGGCTTCTTCGCTGGGCACCGAGGGGCTTTTCCGTATTTCCCATCCCGAGAACCCTCTCTCTCTGGCTCCCACCAGGTTACAGTCGCAACAGCACTTGACTCTTTTTCCCCGTCCTTGTCCTTAACCTTTTCAACCCTGAATTCCGAACATTGTGGCTCAATGACCAAGGCACCAATCGCTCCATGGGCAGGATGTTTAATGACGTCTGCCTGATCTGTCAGCGGAATAACCCCAAACTCAATCGGCCTTTCACGTATTCCGCCTTTCCGGCCAGTCAGGTCACCTGCATACCAGAGATAGGTCTTACTGTCATTCGGTTCGATAGTTGAATCTTCGTTGAACCCGACATGCGCTCCATCATGGCGCCTGGTATTTTGATCGAGGAGTCCCGCATGCAACCCGACACGATTTGAAGAGCGAACCTGGTTAAAATTGAAGCCCTCAATAATAGGCGGCAGCATGTTATAGGACCAAGTCTTCTGCCAACGTTGAAACTTCAAATCATCTAAAGGGTTGGCATCCATCAGGAATCTGTGGTCATCCGGCATCTCTTTAGGAAGCTTATTGACGAGCGTCACCTCTATACAATCTCCGGCCCGTGCCCGAAGAATCAGAGGTTCAAGTCTTCGATTCCCGCTTTGGATAGCCGATACATTTTTCTGTTCAACAAAGAGAATCGCGTAAGGATCAGTGATACCAAATGCTTTGTTGTACACGAGCCCTTTTTCGCCCAGTAGATCCTTAGCCATCCGGGCCTCAACTGAAAAGGTCTGGAGGAACTCTTTCCGCGTTGGGTCTTTGCAAAAAGCCTCGACCGGATCGTGCACGAAGCGCTTCTCCGTCTTCACCACGGGTGGCTCTGCTTCTGAATCAAGTCGCTCATCCAACCCTGGCGCACTGAGAGCATCGGTAAAGGGGTTCTTATCTGTATTGCCGGGCAGTCGTGCTATGATCCGATTGAGATTGAGATTGTTTTCTTCTGCTGGGTAAATCCGCATCAAACCCCACTGGCCATCCCAGAGATTATCCATCGCCGCTGAACTCAGCAGGAGATCGGTTCGGCATGGTTGTTCACCGGGTTTTTGACACTTAATCGCTTCGATTCCATGACCGAGTACTCCAGAGGGTAAGTTGGATAACCCAAGCATCCGGTCATTAAACTCAAAGTGCTCAGAAATACCGATGTGTTGCGCATTGACATACCCACTATTTTGAGAATCAGGCTGAGCAAGCCAGCGCGCGCCATGCATTATAAAGACATGTTGCTCTTCTTGAGCCCCCTGAATGAGTCGAATTTGGACTCGGTCGCCATCATACGCTTGCAGCAACGGCGTAGCGGGATCACCTTTCTGGCGGCCGATTCGATTCTTCTCATTGTCCGCGATCTTCTTCTCATTCTCCGTCCGCTTCTTCAGATCTTCATTTTCTCGATCCTTCGGACAGACTCCTAAGAGACACTCCGTGAAAAGCGATGTACCTTTGTACCCCTGATAGTCATGGAGCTTTGAGCTGAACACGTGTGCCATGTCGCCTTCATCACCAAGCTTCTGCTCAAAGCAAGACTTCTTGCTCACATCTCCCATCACCGGCAGACACGACCAGGGACTTACCAGTCCGTCCTTTTTCGAAGACTCTTTGGGCATGCTCCAATCCCCGATTCGGAGCGGAATTGGTTCGTTTCTATAGTTGATCAGTTGCGTGCCAGGATCTTTCGTTGAAATCCCTTCTGGAGATGGAATCCGACCAGGTATCTCGGGATTTAATACCCCTCCTTCGATATGGTTCGGAGGATTCACTGGTCGAAATCTATTGCCTTCCGGTTCATCTTCGTTCTTCATGTCGGAGGTGTACACAATCGCAAAATCTGCAAAAGCGAGATTGAACTCCCGCCCTGTTCTCAGTCTATCGATACTATTTTTATTATCGAGATGCGGGCTACATTCCATAGATTTGGCATTCAAACAGGCTTTCCCTCCATCGCGCACAATGATGTTGGCGGCATAAGACGTGGGACCACCATCTTGATGCTCCTTGCCAGTCTCTGGATTTATGACACGAAGAGGGTTCCCTTTTTCATCGGCTCCACCCATATCTCGCCCATCGAGAAAGGACCATTTTGAGTTGCGCGGCTCAACAACAAGAGCCGCATAGAAACCATGATGTTGATGCGAACTTGGCCCAAAGTGATCATGGGTGAATACAGTGCGAAGCGTGCGATCCTTTACATCCCTCTGATCAGACTTCCCCCCAGGCTTCCCATTGAGCACAGGGTCAGCCCACCAACGCTGGATAGTTGTCTGAGCGCCACACCAAGGGTGGCCAATAGGATCACGATCATCTGCTTCCTTATTAGTGATATCGCTGCACTGACCACGTGTATCGCCAGCCAATGCCCCGTCCTCCTTTGCACCTAACTCCCCTTTCTTGAGAAAAATGGGATGTGTTTTAGGCTTCAGCAGAGATAACTCTTTCTTAACCTTAGGGTCTGTTGGACATATAGGGCTCTCAGGACGTTCTTTACAAAGCTTTACAAAAGCGTTATTAGCGATAATGCGCTCGCGCACTTCATCGGCAGCCAACGTGCCGTCTTCATAGTTCCAACCATTTCCAGAACCATCTGATGACGTGACATCGAACTTCACAAGATGAATATGTTGCCCAATCACGTCGGTCGGTGAGTAAACCTGGAAATCATCCAAGTTGAGATTACTGGGGATCAAATTGGTCGCCTTGAAGACGATACATTCCCCCGAGTTGGCCCGGAAAAACAATGGTTCTGTCGGACGTGAGCCATTCAATGTTGCTTTCACATCCTCTTCCAACACGGGAAATCGCGCCTGAGGATCGTGCCATCCGGCTTTGTTGATTGTCATATCCATCTGGATATAAACCGCCCGGTATTCTCGTGTCATCACGGGGCTCACACGTCCGAATTCATCGATGTAATGCTTCGGGCATGGATTGGAAAACGGAGCGCCTGTTGCACCATCTCCCAACCTGCTTGTGCCAGTCGCTGGTTCATGCCCAACATTTCCACCTCCATTGACGCGGAAGAACACACGTGTACCTTTCTCATCATCGCAGGTCCCATCAGGCAAACAGCTTGAATACCCCGGCGCATCCCAGTTGTAGGCCGTGTGGGTCCACCCTAAGTTGCCGGGCTTGATTAGTTCGTCATGACTTTCGGGGTGACCTTTGTCAGTATGGTGCTTCTCAAGGTGCAATATCCCAGCGTGAAATTGCATTGCGGCGTTTTCCTGCTTAGTACCTGTTTCCGGAAGACTTCTAATGTCTGCTATCGTCAATTGGCGGGCTAGCCCGAAGAAATCGGGGTTTTGATTATCACGATAGACACGACGGGCTGTGTAATCTGAGAGATTTTTTCCGTCCTCATAGAGCAACGGTTTACCACTTGAGGTCTGGCGAGGCGGAATAGGAGCAGGCCCACCTTTGGAATCTTTTACGACATGAGCAGGTTCGTCAGCATTGATGCCATCCTTGGAAATTCCTTTGTCGCCGACAATGACATGTCGCTGTAAAGTCTCTTTATCCTGTTTTCCATCTAGGTCCAGCGGTGGCTGAGGTGGCCTGTGGCCCTTCTGTGCTGCGATGTAAAATGGATATCCTCTAAAACTCTTTGAAGCATCCTCCTCATTTATCTCTTTTCCATCTTTCGCCGTTTGTTTCACTACCATCGGCACAGGAGGCAACGGAGCACGAGGCAATGGAACAATGGCGGGATTTGGCGTACCTTCTTCAATTTCAGCATCAGGAAGATTACGCCAGCGAGGGTTGTTCGTCTCACTGATGGGCTTATTAGGGTCAAAGACTCCCCCCTTAAACTTCCCATTCTTATCCTTGGCACCAGAAAACCCATCCTCGAACACGTCATGCGTTCGCCATAGTTCCCACATGCCTTGCGCAAAATGTGGATAAAGGTGGCAGTGGAAAATTGAATCGCCAGGTCCTAAGTTTCGATTTCCGGAGCCACCATAATGCACTTCGTAGCTAAATGTAGATCCTGGCGAAATTGTTTGTGAATCCAGATAATGCGATAACGCATCGTGCTTGTCTTCGACCCATTGATGAGCATGCAGGTGAAACACATGCGTCTCCTTTGGACCAGCATGCATGTTGCGGAATCGCACTGGATCGCCAAGATAGGAATGATGGACATTTGATGGATCGTCTGGATACTTGGCTTCCTTTTTATAGAGATAGGGAAACTCGAAGGTGATTTCTTCAGGACGTGCCTTGGTGCGAGTTCCATTCGGAAAAATCTTTTCGATACTTTCATCATCAAGGCGCTTGAAGATCGTTCCATCTGGAAGAATCACTGGAGCTGTTTGATGATCAGACCCCTTCTCTTGGCAATTCTTTTCCGTCCCATCCTTATTTTTCCGGCATTGCGGCACCAGATTTCCGGTCTCTTTGTCTCGCCGATAGCCTACAACCATGGCCGGATCGCCGTTCACCCATGAAGTTAAGAAAAACTCCTCAAGTTTGCACTCGACGCAATCCCGTGCGGGGCCAATCTGTTTCCGATTGGCCACCACCATCGGACCAACCCCTGAGGCTCCATAGTTAATCCCCATCCCATCCCTGAGGGAGCTCAACGGCGAGTTTTCTTCGTCCAATTCTTTAAAAGCTTGGACGGCGGTCACTTCATCGTGAAAGATCACTGTAAATTCACGATAGGGTTTCCCACAGGCATGGCCTTCGCCCTGTTGGTCGCAATCGTCTTCACGTTCGATATCGATAACAGCATTCAAATCTGAGTGCACGATTTCATAGACAGCTGGAGCTACACAGGTCCACCGCACTAGATGGCTGACCGGATCCTCCTCATGCTCGTACTGGTATTCTTCCTTTGCGCATGGAGCCGTACGCCCTTTCCCCACCGGTACTTCGCGCTCGTTCCTCGGACGAGTTTCTTTCAGCATGTTCAAAATTGGATCGCCCTTATAGTTTCCCTTTTCAAAGAGCTTTTCATAATCGATCTTGGGTTGGCCATAGCGAGTCAGTTTCACCGTCGCTTCTGTAAGATCCTCGTGAGTGACTTGCGAACGATACCACTTCGCATCTTTGGGCTGCACGTTGACGGATCCGAAGAGCCCCAACCCAAGCTGGCCGCCATCCCCTTCCCCCCCGGCTGGCGCTCCCATGGAATAGAAGAAATAGGTCCCTTCCTTCTTGGCGTACCAGGTGTAGACTCTGGTCTCGCCCGGTGCGGCCAAGGAAGAGGGATTCATCCCAACATTCACCCCTTGCGAGTCGATCGAGTCGACAAGACTTAAGCCATTCACATGCATCGATGCGTGGCGTGTAGCAGGCTCTTCTCCGTCGATTACATCCCTGATTAGTTCTTTTCCGACATTGCCGCTGTTGCTTCCAGTATCGTTCTTATGTTTAGCCCCTTTGGTCTCATCACTCTCATTTCCAATCACCCTGTCTGGATGGGTCAGGCGGAATTCCGGATCATTCATTACCTCTTGCCCACCCGCAGTAGGGGCCAGCAAGTTGGTGAAGGTAACTCGCAAGCAATCCCCCTCATTGGCACGCAAGACTAATGGACGTGGTCGCTTATCAGAACGGAGTTTGACGTGACCGGCCAATGCAACTTTCTTTTCATCACCTTTTTTGTCCTTAACAATCATGACATCCTGGCCAGCTTGGGGCTTGAGCGGGATATGGATCTCATGATCATTCGATAGTGCATCCAAATCTTCGTTTATGATTTCAATGCGATCTTTTGAATCCTGCAGAACCTCATCTTGGAGAACAACATCGCGTCGAAGAGCATACATAATCCCTGCGGGGTTAAATGATCCGAATCGGTTGTAGTAGTAGACTTGTTCTAGAGCCACTACGTCGGCTGTAATGATCCGCTCGCAAGTTGGTTTTTCATGCTCATAGGCCTGCTTCATTGGTACATGTGGAGAGGTCATACAACCCCAAATTACAGTTGTCAGGCTTAACAAGAGGGAGGTCAGTCCACACCGCTTCAAGGATTTCACCCAACCCATGTGTGGGACCCTTTTAGAGGGACGACGCTGGTACCTTTTACACATTGCAACGATATACGTCTTCATGACTTTCCGCTCCTTCTCACCAAACATTCTGCTTCAATTCATTCTATTGGCTGCAAGCAACACTTGACGGCACTGTTGCCCCTGGCCATGGTTTCAGCTGCCCAATCACCGTGCTCTCATCCGTGGACCATCCATTTACAAGGAAAGCCAGACACTCAAAATTCAGAGGCGGCAGGGGGCCGCCCTGTACCCCGGTTGGCTCAGGGAAAATATACTCCCCGATCGGTGCCGCATAGATCCCAGGTGGATCCGGTTTGTCACTACCGTCAGCCAATGGCACATTCCCATCGATACGCACCATCAGTTCTCGGGTTGCGCCTCTAGTGCCTGTTGAATCGAACAGAACCAACGCACGCTTTCCAGTGATATAACGAAACCGCCCATACACCGCCTGATCTTTCGGGGCTGGGCCAAGACGCCTTACCTTCGGCTTTAGCGAAACTCCTCCTCCAATGACCGGATAATCAAGCGCATAGACATGGACCGAATCAATCCGTGATGGATCGGTCAAGAATCCTTCGATCTTGATCCGATCTTGGCACTCAGCCGAAGTCCCTGCACAGATCGCCAGTGGGCCCATCGTCCCAATTAACGATTCATCCAGAGTTATGTAGGCAGGATCTGCACCAGGCTTCGTATAGATCCCTACATTCGCGACCATGGTATGCACCGAAACAAACTCCCCACCTGCATCCTTCGCATGAGTACCGGCATACGTGACGTAATCACCGATCACGAAAGGCGCTTGTTCATTCTGGTTGCATTGTCCAGGCCCTAAACCACATGCAGGAATGGGTACGTTGCCAAAATTAGCGGGAGGGTTGAGATCGACATTATTCATAACAAAAGTGGTTCGAAACCGACCATTACCTGAATCAACAGGGCGATTCCCTGCAGGACATTTGAGGTCGGTACTCGTTTTGGTTGCTGGATTTATTGAACGGGGTACACACATGGGATAGCCGGTAAGTGCATGAATAGTGGGATTATCCTGGTCTACCTGAAATCGAGCATCTGGATAACGAGCATCAGAGGAATTCCCACCTGGACCAAACTGTTGCTCATTTGAGAGTCCGTAGCGACCTGTTCCACCAGTAGTAATGGCCGGATCGTTCACACGCAGTCGCGTATCACCAGCTTGGACCGATGTCGCGTTTGGATTAGCGCCCACATGTATAACCCCATCGGGATCGATCTGATGAATGTATCCCGCACTATTATTGAGCGATTGCTGGGAGATACTGACTAAACCCGCAACATATGTATCAGTGCAACTCGGCGGTATTGTGGGCGGCGTTGTGGGGAGGCACACAATGTTACCATCAATTGACACTTCGAAGGCCGCAAGCGGTTTGGGATCATCGTTAAGTGCCAGACCCGAATTCTTGTTAGTGAGTGATGGTCCTGTGGCCTCCTTAAAAATCTGTTGGGGAAACTTATAGGCGGCAGGCATAGTCACCACTAGATTTTGAGGAATACGGATACTGATCCCATTAACGACCATCCGTGCCTCAGAGAATGGAAGAGCTGCTACAGGGTCGGCAATTTTGTTACCAGCACTATCTACCAGTTCGAAGGTCTCCAAATGGCCTATTATCTGAAACGGTGTAGCGGTCTGTGCATTCACTGAGACGGCCATCCCAACAAATCCAAGCATTGCAAATCCCCCGACGAATTGAACAACACGCTGTCGCTTCATGGGTTCCCCCTTCGCATCAGGTCGTGACCAAGGATGTCTTTGGCTTTTCTTTACTCTTGGTCTCCAGAATTGAGTATCTCACCATCGTGTGAGCTTGCTTTTTCTACCTATCAGTAGATATCTGGCAAGTGTTCTTACGTGTACTGATGTGAATCAATGCAAACTCAATACCTTGGCGAGCTTCCGATATGACAAGGAGCAGATTCGGCTATTTTGTGGTCATGGGATGGCCTGAGAAGAAAACACAGTGCTGCGCGAGATCTGCGGTGAATCGAAAAAGATACAGGGAGTGAATCTGAATAGATACGTATGGAGTCTCAAAGTATAACAGGACTACCAGGCAGTGGCGCACTCTTTCACAGCCCCTTGCCTATCGTAGCTTTGCCACGGTCACGCCATCGCCTCCTTCGGCCCGATCACCAGGGCGAAACGCTGCCACGTAGGGGGACGATTTCAAATAGTCTCGTAGGGCGGACTTGAGCCGGCCGGTTCCGTGGCCATGAATGACACGAAGGAACGGCGCGCCATCGAGGGTCGCTCGATCCAACGCCGCCACAACCCGATCCAGGGCCTCATCCACGGCTTGGCCTCGTACATCCACGACGGTCTGCTCATCTAACCCTAGTCCTGTATCTGTCGTACTCCGGTGAAGGGGTAATGCTGCGGCAGTCGGTTGAGGCGGCCCAGAACACGGCTCACCGACGATCCCAACGAGGTTCGAGACGGTGGCTAAGATCTCCCCTTCTCCGACTTTGACACGAACCCGTTTCTTTCCTTGTGGTATCTCCAGCAAGGTTCCTGTCATGCCCAAGCCTGCAATCTCCACCGTATCGCCGATAGCAAGCCGTTCGATCGGAATCGGCTCGTTCGGCGGTGTAAGCTCCTGCCTGCTCTTCGTCTCTAACTCACGCAGCCGCTCTTTCGTCTCCTTCACCTTGATGAGCTTCTGTTCGCGCTTCAGGGAGTCGACCGTCGCTTGAACCTCGGCCCGAGCCCGTTGAAACTGCTCGCCAAGTTTCTTTTTAAGCCCCCGTCGAGCTTCCTGCTCCGCGGCTTCCAGTTGGGCTCGCAACGCGTGGGCTTCGCGTGCCGCTTGTTCGGCTTCTTGCCTCGACCGCTTGGTCTGTTCTCGATCCTCGGCAAGCTGGCGCTGTTTGCGCTGCAAATCCGCCATCAATTCATCGAGTCGGTAGTTCTGGCGATGGAGGCGCCTCCTCGCGTCATTCACCAGACACTCATCCATGCCGAGGCGCCCGGCGATCTCAAGTGCCGACGAGCCACCTGGAATGCCCATGAACAATCGATAGGTCGGGGCCAACTGTTCGACATTGAATTCCACACTGGCGTTCCCAAAACCAGGAGTCGTTTGTGCGAGCTCTTTGAGCGCCCCGTAATGCGTCGTGGCCACGACTTTCATATTGAGTTCCGCCAAACGACAGAGCAACGCCTCCGCCAATGCAGCCCCTTCTTGGGGATCCGTCGAAGTCACCGGTTCATCAAGCAGTACCAACGAACACGGTGCAGCCGGAGGCTCGGTCGTCGAACAGGCGGCATGCTCAGTGAGGAGCCGGATCATCTGCGTCATATGGGCCGAAAAACTGGAGAGATCGCGACTCAAGTCCTGAGCATCACCGATATCGGCATAGAGATCGGTAAAGAGAGCCATCTCCGACTCCGGCGCGCAGGGAAGATGCAGCCCTGCGCGGACCATGAGTGCACAGAGCCCGACAATCTTGAGTGTGACGGTCTTCCCACCCGTATTCGGCCCCGAGATTACGAGCACCCGAACCGTTTCATCCAAGTCGATATCGTTCGCAACAACCTCATCCTTCGTAAGCAGCAGGAGCGGGTGCCGGGCCTGCTTGAGGATGACGCGACCGGACTCATTCAAGGCGACAGGATGACATTTCAGTCGACGACTCACCTCGGCCCTGGCCTTGATGACATCGCACTGGGCCAACACCTCAATCCCCTGGTTGATCACATCTGCCTTGGAGGCGACGACAGCACTCAGCTCCCGTAGGATACGCTGCACCTCCCGCTCGATCTCCAAATCCGCCACCTTGATGGAATTGTTCAGCTCCACCAATTCCCGTGGCTCAAGAAAGACAGTGGCTCCACTCGCAGACACATCATGAACGATCCCAGGAATTCGCCCCCTCATGTCCGCCTTCACCGGTATGACATAACGCCCTTCTCGCTGAGCAAAATACGACTCTTGCAACACCTCTTCATATCGCCGCGAATGGAGGATCCGCTCGAGGTGGTCCCGCATCTCTTGCTTCAATCCCTGGGCGTGATGCGTTACGCGGCGCAATTCCGGCGAGGCCGTCTCTTTCATGGCTCCATCCGGGTGGATAGCCCCCTCGATCGCCCGCAACACTCCCTGCAGAGCCTTCGTGGCACGAAGCGGCTCCAAAACCTGCGCCAACCGTTGCGTCTCGCCCTTGTGAGATTCCGCATAGCGTTCCAGTTCAGCCATCACGGTCAGCACGATGACACAATCCCGCAATTCACTGCTCTCGAGCACACCGCCTTTGGACGCACGACTCAATGGTTCACGAATATCAGGGAAGCCCAGCGCAGGGACCGGATCACTCCCTTCAAGCCATGCAACCATCTCGCTCGTCTCCTGTTGCCGTCGACGGGCATCCGCAAGCTCACTGGCCAGTGACAGTGACCGGCATCGAGATCCCCCGATCGCCGACTGCGCGTGGAGGGCCAGAAACTCGAGCACACGCGGCCACTCCAATGCCTGCGTCGCTTGATCGAATAATGTTCGGCTCATTAGTCAGATACCCCGTCGTTCGATAGACCTCAGAACTCTAGCCTTCCAGAAGAACCGGAAGCAACTCCTGCAGTCTCGACAGACTCCGAAGCCCGCAGATTGTCATATCGTTTTCGCCAGAAACACCCGTCGTTCTATCTTGACAACAAGGAGAAGGCATCGATAGTATCCGTTTTTGTGCGGTACCACCTGTCTGTTTTCAATCAACATATTTGCCTGTAGAGGAATACACCATGGCCATTCGTATCGGAATCAATGGATTTGGACGTATCGGGCGTAACGTGCTGCGCGCATCAATGGGGGACAAAGACCTGCAGATTGTCGCGATCAACGATCTCACGGACGCTAACACGCTTGCCTACCTGCTCAAATACGATTCCGTCCATGGAACCTTGCCGGCGACCGTCGAGGCCAAAGAGGATCAGATCCTCGTCGATGGGAACCCGATCAAAGTGCTGGCCGTGAAAGATCCTAAAGAACTGCCCTGGAAGGCGTTGGACGTGGACGTCGTCATCGAATCGACAGGTCGATTTACTGACCGTGAATCAGCGGGCAAACACCTGTCCGCCGGTGCCAAGCACGTGATTATTTCAGCCCCCGCCAAAGATCCTGATGTGACGATCGTCCTTGGCGTGAACGATGAAAAGTTCGATCCCAAGTCCCACCACATCGTCTCCAACGCCTCCTGCACGACGAACTGCCTTGCCCCGGTGGCCAAAGTCTTGCTGGAAAATTTCGGAATCAAGCACGGCATCATGACCACTATCCACTCCTATACCAACGACCAGCAACTCTTGGATCTGCCCCACAAGGATCTTCGTCGTGCCCGTGCTGCCGGCATGTCGATGATCCCGACCAGCACAGGAGCCGCCAAGGCGCTCCACCTCGTCATCCCGGAACTCAAGGGCAAATTGGACGGGCTGGCCATTCGAGTCCCAACCCCGAATGTGTCGCTGGTTGACCTGACAGTGGAAACTGAAAAGGATTGCGATATCTCCTCCGTGAACGCCGCTTTCAAAAAGGCCGCAGATGGCCCCCTCAAGGGTATTCTCAAGTATTCAGAAGATCCGATCGTCTCAATCGACCAAAAAGGTGATGCTCACTCCGCGACCGTCGATGCCCCGCTGACTAATGTCGTCGACAAACGCCTGGTCAAGGTGACGGCCTGGTACGACAACGAATGGGGGTATTCCTGCCGTGTCCGCGATCTTGTGAAGGTCTTGGCGGGGAAATCAGCGACTCGCTAAGGATCCATCGAAGAGCCATGTACGCAGGTCTGTACTCAGAACAGTCATTATTCAGCGAACCCCGCTTCACACTGACCGACCTTAACTGAAGGAGCGCTTCATGAACTTGCACAAAAAGACGATCGACGATGTGCAACTTCGTGGCAAGCGTGTCATCATTCGGGCCGATTTCAATGTCCCGCTCGATGAATCGCTCCACATCACGGATGACACCCGCATTCGCTCGACGCTGCCCACGCTCAATCGCGTCGTTGATGAGGGCGCCAAAGTCATTCTCTGTTCACATCTCGGCCGACCGAAGGGGACCTTCGAGCCCAAATACAGTC
>JAHBWQ010000370.1 GCA_019636915.1 Nitrospira sp.
ACCTGGGGTGGCTAGCAGAGGGCCAAGCGGAGACTCCGGCAGATAGAATCGACGTGACTCGACGAGATTGCCGTCTGCACCGAACGTCAAGAGGGTCGTCAACGGAGGAAACGATACCATAGTTGAGCGGGCGACTCCTTCCCATGAGCCTGTTGGCGTCCGATCTTCATGGGCAAATGCAGGTACTCCAACCAGCCCAGCCAACACAAGCCCAATCGCACACACCATCCTTCTCACATGATGAAACTTCATAGTGACCTTCCTGGCTAACAAAAATTTGGCATTGTTAGGCACCTCCCTCGGATTCGTCAAGTCAATCCCCTCTCAGACACCATACAGAAGTAATGAATCCGGTTGTAGGGCATGTTGTGACAACATCCCTCGATACTCTCATGCTCCCACTTGCCACTCCTGGTCTCTGACTCTGGGAGAGACCCAATCGAACAGGGCCTCCCACGGTACAATGCGGCTCCGCTTGTCGAAAATTCGTTCCCAATGAGCGAGCGTGACTTGGGGAGCGGTAGAGGAAATAACTGGCCAGCGCAACCGAGGGGGAGCGAGTGCTCCCCTTCGGCAGTTTTGCTACCGCTTCACAATCAGTGTCGAGCTGATGGACATCCCGTTCGCCGTCGCGGTGATGGTCACGGAGGTATTCGTTCGGACCTTGCGGGTTTGCATCGTGAAGGTCGCAGTGGTCACCCCACTCGGCACCGTCACGCTGCTGGGGACTGACACAATCGTGGAATTGCTACTGGTGAGCGTGACGACCACCCCCGTGCCGGCTGAGACAGTGACTGTCCCCTTAGCGATTTTCCCGCCCTGGACTATCGTGGGTGAGAGGGTCAGCGCTGTCGGTATGGGCGACGCTGCTACTGGATAATGCACCAGCGACAGATTCCCAGCAGTCAGGACCCCTACTGAGCCATCCAGAGCGAGTACCGCATCCACCCCCCGCACTCCAGCCGACTCACTCGCCACCCAGTCGATGGTTCCGTTGGAAACCAGCCGAACGGTAACGGCTTGAGTCGCGTTGGGATCGAGAGTCGTCCCAGGACCGGCCGCACCAGTAATGTAGGCGACCCCCTGAGCGCCGAGGATCAGATCTCGCGGTTCTTCGACGGCCGAGGCATGCCGGTCAATCACCACCGGAGCATGCACCGAGGCACCGGTCGCATCATAGCGCAAAAGCAACCAGTTGGTTCCACTCGAACTAGGCACCGTACCAGCCACCACAAGCTGGCCCTGGGCGTCAACTGCAACATGGCGCCCCTCTGCTCCCGGCGTCGTCGAGATGGTAAACAACGGTTGCCGTGCGGCGGATTCAAGCCCGAGGAAGAGCCCGGCGGCCGATTTCCCGGTGAAAGCAATTTCCCCTTGTGGCCCCACCGCCATCCCCGGGGCATAGGATCCAGCAGCCTCGGAATAAATCGTGACGATCAGGCGCGCACCGCTGTCAGGGGCGAATTCGCTGATGGACAGTCCATAGGGCCCTGCACCAGCTACCAGCACCGTCCCTGTGGATGACAGCGCAATCGCTCCGGCTTGTGCCTCGTAAGGAGTCGTTGCCGACCATACCGTTGCCCCTGTTGCACTCGCGAGACGAACAATGAGAGCCGTGCCTCCCTTATTAGCAAACAGAACATACACGTCTCCGCTGGAGTCAAACGCTGCATGTGACGGGATTTGCTTCACCTTCAGCGTCCGCTGCTGCCATAAGAGGGTACCGGTTGGTGAATACTTTTGAACAATCCACCACCCATCAAACAGCCCAAGAATACCAGGCTGACAGGTGGGATCCTCTGGGAGGCAAAGTCTATAGTTGTAATCACCTTCATTGGCGAATACAAAGGTGTTGTCGTCGGCATCCACTAATACCTTCGTTGCCTTCAGTCCTGCCACCGTGCTCGAGGTGCGGACCGGTTGGGCCCATCGCGGCTGGCCGTTCGAACTATAGCGCTGGAGCGTCATCGTCATGCCATAGGCGGGATCGATGGTGGAAAGTGATTCAATTCCGACAACAACATAATCGCCATTCGGCGCCCGATCTACCGCCTTTCCAACGCCTCCCGAAATACTTTGTCGCCAATCGGCGACCTGGACCGGTTGGGCTGATGCGGGAAGTGTCATAACCGCTGTAAGAGCGACGATACTCGCCATGAGCACAAAGACTGATCTGCGAACGAGTTCCTGAATTCTCGGCATAGAACGATAAGACATCTGGCTTACCTCACAGAA
>JAHBWQ010000371.1 GCA_019636915.1 Nitrospira sp.
TCCTGGCCGGGGTGCGCAAGCTGATTGAGGATCAGTGTGATGTCGTGGGGACCGTGGAAGACGGCCGGGCCTTACTCGATGCGGCTGAACGGCTTAAGCCAGAACTCATCCTTCTCGATATCTCCATGCCGCTCTTGAACGGCTTGGAGGCAGCTCGGCACCTCAAGAAAACGATGCCTGAGACAAAACTCCTCTTTCTGACGATGCATGCGAGCCCTCGCTACGCGACGGAAGCGTTTAAGGTCGGCGCGCACGGGTTTCTGCTGAAACAGTCGGCCGCGTCCGAGTTGCCTCAGGCGATCACCGCGCTGATGCAAGGGAAACATTATCTGACTCCCTCGATCGCCAAGCCAGTGATCGATCAAGCGCTGAGGTCGGAAGAGACACCGACCATCAAAGGCGGGCTAGACGAATTGACCGCTCGACAGCGTGAAATATTGCAACTCATCGGAGAAGGAAAAGGCACCAAGGAGATTGCTACTCTGTTGAGTGTATCCGTGAAGACCGTCCAATTCCATAAGACCTGTCTGATGCAGGAACTGGATATCCACACCACGGCAGAGTTGATGCGGTACGCCATCACGCAGGGCCTCGCCGGCGACCAGCCGTAATTCTCCCGCAGTCTACCACGAGCGGCCGCCTTCCCAGAGTCACCGCAACGGATGAGCAGTTTGCCGGCCATCCGTTGATTCCACCTACGACAGCCACGAAGAGAACCCGAACAATGAGGCTGTATGCCAGGTAACTTTCACCCCGACAACCAGAGCGAACGCCTAGTTTTTACGGATACATCGTTGCGCTAGAGTCGCACGCGACATTCAAAAGGAGTCGGCTTACGACCGTGTCGATCACCATCGATCAGACCCATATTGATCGGGTCCTGACCGCGCTTCAGCGACGGGGGACGCGTTGTCCTCTCGAATCGGTTGAGGGGCTCTGTCCTGACCTGACGACGGACCAAGTTTTTCTGGCGATCGACTACCTCACCCGAATCGGTCAGGTGTGCCTGACGCTGGACACCGACAGGAATTACTGGGTGCAGGCCTAACAGCAAAAAGAGTGAATGGTCGTAAGTGTGGTCAATGCCCATGTTGTTCGTCCTGAGGCGCTCGAAGCCTATGGCGAGTTCATCGAACCGGGTGAACGAAGGGTATATTTAGGATGGTGCGACTGGAACATAGACACCCTGGCCGGAGGATCTATGGAAAAAGACAATCATGTTGCAGAGACAGATGCGGTGACCGCACACCTGACGGAGGACATCATGGAACTCGTAACGGAATCCGTGACGGTTCAACCAGCCAGCAGAACGACCGCGACAAATCCTTGTACCCACAGCCGGGCGATTGATGATGTGCTGACTAGGGGGAAGAAACGAAGCGGCAAGGTGCGCTGCCTCGAATGCCAAGCGATCTTTGACGATCCGTATCAGGGGCGGTAAGCGCTGGAGCAGGTTGTGCGAGAAGCCAGGATGTGCTGAGAGACGCACGGGTACAGGATCGCATTCCTGCCTTTAGCGGAGCGTTGTGCCGTTGCACGAAAGCCGAGTGATTGATGCGAATTGCTTCACGCCTTGGAAGGTGGCGAAGCTGCCGGGGGACTCTGTCGGCGCTCCTCCAATTGGACGGAGCCGGGTGCAACACTATGGAAACTTTATGCTCGAGACGACGATGCTGCGATGGGCTAGAGCCGTTTGTCGCATTTCCCCACAGGGTTGCCGCATATGTCCCCATGTTCTCAGTGTCAGAGCATGGAGACTCTTCAGATTCGTCTTTCCTTTCCATCACGTCGGATACCTGCCCGCACAGGTGAAGTAGGCCTAGCCGATGCCCAATTTGAGTAGTGCGCTATCCGCGCGATGCTCATGGTAGATGTGGATGAACTCCCAGGTGGAGACCCTGCTGGTAGCCGAGTCTGTGGACCAGGGGAGCAATCCGATCGAGCATGGTGTTGCGTATAACTATAGGGTGAATCGAAAAGGGTACAGGGTGTATCTGTTTGAATCCCTCCAATGCTGATGGAGACCATGAGCATTCGCTTGCTACGAAACCAACTTGAGCAAAACCTCTGATAACTCAGCCATTTCCTGAAAACATCACAACGTGTGTACACAGGAGAGCGTAGGTATGAGTTATGCGTAAATGAATAGACGGTTGTTCCGGGGCCATGGTGGCCCTAAACAACGTTCGGGCAAAGAGA
>JAHBWQ010000372.1 GCA_019636915.1 Nitrospira sp.
CCTGTAGTTGCGTATCTTTTTGCATATCTTCCAATCACTTAGATTTAGGATCGCTTTTGAACTCCTCACGGCTGCCTGAACGAGATTCCTTTTTCCGTCATCAGGTGACAAGTTTTGGCACCCGCACCTAACTCGATACATCATTCGGGTCAGCGGCACTCAGCCCTTGCTTCGAATCGTTGACGTACCACCCGTCATGCGTCGAATCTCCATCAAGATCCGCTGCGGCGGTTGCGGTGAAACCTGCCGAAGAGGTGGTGGCGATTCCTACGCTTCCAGTGAAACTGATCGCGCCAGCAGCCGGCACTTCAGATTGAATCGTGTCGCAGTTGCCGGCAGATCCGCAAAGATTGCCTCCGTTCGGTCCCAATCCAGCCCCAAGGCCAAGCCCGGTTCGATACGTATACCGATTCGTTCCTGGTCCGGCCACGGCGAAGCCGATATCCGTAAAGTTTCCGAACTCTTTCCGTTCCGTGAAGAAGGACATTTCGCCGACAAAAATTCCCGCCAGGTTCGTCCGTGCCTCAGCTTGCATCGCCTGTGCGCGGTATCGAAGAAAGTTCGGAATGGCGAATGCAGCCAAGATCCCCACAATCACCACTACGACCATGAGCTCGATCAGCGTGAACCCCGCCTGTTTTGCTTCAGTCACCATCTGGCTCGAAGACTTTCGCTTTGGAAACGCATCGTGATGCTCTGCCCGTCCGTACTGCCGACAGGCCACGTATAAGCAGGCCCCATGCCAGGAGAGGAGCCTTTTAACTGTTCCCGCATAACCTGCCGACAAACCGAGGCATTTTGGGCTAGATTTCACAATTCTGACCCTGTTCGCTCAAACAGGAAGAGGAACCGAGCTAGGGAAAGTGCCAAAAATTGACTGAATCGAACAGGCAGAGCTCGTTGTCTCAATGAGGAAGAACTGCTGAGGAAGTCGCTGGAGTACTATGTGGAAACGAACGGGATTGGCAATGAGGTGGTGAACAACCGCTCGCGATGCCCTCTCGGTGCAGAGGGCACGAGGCAACTGTAGGGTGAGAGAAGAATTACTGAGCCGAGGGAGCCGTCTTCCGCTCTGTTACGCGCCGGATGGCTTGGCGGATTCGTTCTTCCTTGGCAGGATCGCCCAAGCCCAGGTCACGAAATCGCTGCATCAACTTGTCATTGGAAGGGTCAAGTTCGAGAGAATGCAGGAGAGCCTCTCGGCCATCCGAAAGGTGTTGCTGCTTCAGATGAATTTCGCCCAGATGCTCATAGATCACGGGATCATCGCCGACCAACGCCACCGCACGCTTCATTTCAGCCATGGCTTCGGCCAATAACCCCTTTTTGAAAAAGGCCCAGGCCAAGCTGTCAACGTAGTACCCGTTGGTCGGTCTCAGCGCAACGGCCTGCTTGGTCAACGCGATCGCTTCCTCGATCTTCACGCCGCGTTCCGCATAGCTATATCCGAGGTAGTTCATCGCATCGGCGTGGTGCGGATCCAATGTGAGAGTGGTTTCCATGGACTTCACCACGTCGTCAAATCGATTCAATTTGTCGTACGCCGTCCCGGCGTTGAAATGCAGATCCGCATTGTCTGGATTGTGACGAATTCCTTCCAGGAACGCCTGGAGAGACGGCTCATATTGTTCGACCTGAAAATGCGACAGCCCTAACACGATATGCGCTTCCGGTTGCTTCGGATTCAACCGGCTGGCCTCACGGAGATGCTGGATCGCTTCGGGATACTGCTTGGTCCGATAGAGCAAGACGCCTAAATGCAAATGCCCTTCGAAATAGGACGGCTCCAGCGTGAGATTGTGGCGGTACGCCTCTATCGCGTGAGCATAATCCTTGGTCTCTTCGTAGAGATACCCCAAATAGTCGCGCACCTTGAGCTCGGCCGGACGCACGGTCAGGATCTGATTCAATTGCTGAATGGCCTTGGGGTAATTTTTTTGTTCCCCATACACCAGTCCCATCCGGAGCTGCGCATCGAGGTCGGAGGGGTCCTCCGCCAGCATTTCCTGCAACTCCCGTAACGCTTCGTCATATTGCTTCGCCGACACTTGCAGGCGAATGAGATGATGCCGGATTTCTCGATTCTTCGGATTCACGCCTTGCAGGTATCGGCGATAGATATCGATTGCCTTGGTGCGGTCCTGCTTGGCCTCATAGACAGACCCCAAAGCGACATAGGCCGGTTCAAACGCT
>JAHBWQ010000373.1 GCA_019636915.1 Nitrospira sp.
CTTTCCTACGGGGATGGTCGCGCCTTGAGCTCTGAACAGCAGTTGTGTTTCAGCGGAATCCGCGGGAGATAACGCTGTGCCAATGATTGCTGCTATAAGGATTGGATAGCTAGACCACATCCTCATGACCCGACCTCCAATTCAAGGTAAGATCGCGTTTCAGTAATTGATCTAAAGCACTCAGGGGCATAATAGCATAGTCAATTTATGAGTAATTGCTACAGGTCGAACCTTGATAAATTCTGAGCGAGGCTCGAAATAGTGGACGCCTTCAACCTACCAGAGGTTTGGAGGTGTGAGATGGAACAGCTCTCACGACAGAAGTTTACGAATCAGTGAAAAGGAGTTGCCCACGTCCTTGAAGGTTTTGGCAATCCCTCTTTCCTTTAATCACAGAGCCCATTGTGACGTCGTACCAATTCACCTTACTTGAGTCCGCTTTGTCGATCTTGCTAACACTCCAATAACACCTGCCAAACCTTCGTCCCCCCTCACCTCAACCGACAGACCCCACCCTCGTTGACGGGTTTGGGTGGTTGCAGTACCAGAGCAAAAATGGAATCGGGTGATCTGGACACCACATCATGAAAACTCTATCATACCGTTCTCTACATAAGGGGGGGGGTAGGCTATGAGGAACGAAAGGTGGTGGCAGATTGAGTGGCAAGTAGTTTTGCAAGCACCGCTATCGTTTGGCATAAGTCTATTGACGCTCTCTCTCTTGATTGGAGGCGTGCAATACGGACTCTATCACTCAAATCTTGCACTCAAAACAGACAGGATCGCATCTCTCCGGGAAGAGAATGACCGGTTAAGGCACGAAATAAAAAGGTTAGTAAAGCTCAATGCGCTTCAAGAGGCACCATTGAAGGAGATCCCCGATACGAACAAAGGATGTCCCGAGGCCTGTCAATCATCTGTTCAGACTCAGCGGATGTAGTGAATCCGGTTTGGCTTGTCTAATCGAGTCCTACCACTCATAACTGCGATAACGATTCTGCGAATTGCATATTCGTGGACTCCTCTGAAGGGGCTGTCATATTTATGATAATTGGCCGTCTGCGGCGCGTCGGCCATGATGAATCCCACATGAACGTAGACCACATCAAACCCTTGCATCAATATTGGGATTTTCGCCTGAACCCGCGCAAGCTGCAAACGCTCTGCGCGTCGACCGCGTTCAAGAGGTCAAACCCTCATTTTACCGAGCCAACACCCTTTACGTGACTCCCCATCTGGATCAGTAAGACCGACATCGTCGCCTATATCAAGCTCAGTCTGACTGGCGCCCAAGCGCTCTTCGATAGCGCCTCTCGCCGGTGCCTCATCCACGGCATCGAGGAAATCTCCACATGCCAGTTACAAACCCAACTCTACCCCGACCTGATTCGGGCGATGCAGCGCCATCCCTCGTACTCGTCGATTCGGCTGGTGTCTCTTACGGCCATCGAAGTTCTTCTACATTGAACCGCCACAATCCCAGCATGTGGCATTCGAGAAGAGACCTGACCGTATTCAAGGAGGCGTGCCGGTTGAGCCGTCTCACGATTCAGTGCGTTTACCCTGCTGCACCAGCAACCCTGTCCGCGTATCAATGCTGACCAACAGGTCATGAAGACTAAAGAGCAGGATGGCCCCTTCACACATGATGCGCCAGACCAGATTGCCGACCACGAGGGCCGCGATTCCGCCAAGGCGAGTGAAAATCGGACCAGCCGCATACTCATCCAGCGCATCAGGAGACAGAATCGACAACAGCCCCGCAGCGGTGATGAAACCGGCTCCGACAAAGTAAACCACTTTAATCAGCTGCGGAGTCACCAATTCTCGAAAGGCAAAATACTCGGCATAGAAGCTCATGTATCTCACCGATTTTGCTCGTGGTGCATTCAATGTCTGCTCACACACTGAGCACTTCGTGGCTGAGGCGTCATTTTCTGTAAAACATTGGGGACACTTCATAGATTCTCCTTTTAGTGGGCGGTTCAAGGATAGACAACGATGTTTCTTGCAGCTTATTCGATTTCCACGTCTGAGGCGAGAGCCGAGTCCACGGGCGGGTCGTTGAGCTGGGTGAGTCGTTTGAATCCCTTCGGAAGAAAACGAAGGAAGGTACCTGTCAAGCCATCTGAATTTCTTACCCAAGGCTGATTCGTTGCGTCATGAC
>JAHBWQ010000374.1 GCA_019636915.1 Nitrospira sp.
TCATAACGCTTCGCAAGAGCTTTATCCTTCGTCACGACCCCCATAAACTCGATAATCATGCAGAAAATCGGCACAGCCAGCACAAAGCTGCCGTAGTAGAGATGCTGCTGGTTTGCAAACCAGAGCAACACGCGACTTTCAAAGTTATACCTCGGATAGTCCTTAACTCCATCCGTCGTCTTAGGAGCAGGAGCACCAGACACGATGCCTTCGGTCTTGTAATAGACATCCCGACCCTTTTCGACTTTATCCCCTTCCTTCTTTGCCGCATCGCCCGCAGAAGCCTCTCCACCGATAGCCAGTGAAGGCAACGCCACGACGACCGGAAGCAGAAGGAGGCCGACCATCATGCAGAGCGCCACAATCGAAAATATGCGCTTGCCGGCTAAAAGGCCCATGGAATACCTCCTTAATACCCTACGTTAAATGTATGATTTTTTTGAATACTCGACTATACCTTCTGGAGGGCTCAGTTTTTGAAGAGATACCAAAAGTCCAGCCCCTGCATGTCCATGAGGTAGTGATCGACCAACACAAAATACCCAACAGTAATAACAAGAGAAACAACAAGTGCAATGACTGGATTGTTAAGCGCGCTCATCTTCTTCTTCCTCTCTTCTGTCGACCAGTATTATCAATTGGTTAAGCAAGCCAGACCCCACATTCAAGACAGACCCTGCTCAAGACTCAGCAAGGGCACTGAATACCAGCAAACCAATAGAAAAACCATAACCCGACAGCTAAAGTAATATAGAAAATCATCTTCCCAATTTTTACTTTGAGCTCACTATCAGGGGTAGCTGTTGCCATCGTCATTTCACTCCCGGTCAAAATAGTTGGTAAGGGATAAAATTCAAAATTACTGCATTTCCTTGACAGGCATCCGGCCCTGTGTTATCAAAATTTCTCAACTTTCAACGCAAACTAGAGAGGAAATTGTGTCGAAAAACTCAAAAGTGTTTGACATTATAGTTTTGGCTGGAATGGTTGTCAACATCATTTTGGCCGTGTTTTTGATCCTCTACTACTTTGATTTTCTGTAATTTCTTCTGGTTTTTTCTTCTCTTCCCCTATCGTACCGACAGTCGAATTTGCGCAGCGAAATCCGATCGTTTCATCTCGAAAATCCGGCATCATCTTGCTTCGGCTGGTGATTCGAACATCTCCTCCGCTCGTGGTATACCCTCCGCCACGAAGGACACGATAGATACCATACTCGGGGCTTGGTGGATTCTGCTCCGGTGAGCTCTTATAGTAACTTTCATCGTACCAATCAGCCACCCACTCCATGACATTGCCTGCCCCATCCATCACTCCATAGGGACTTTTGTCACTCTGAAATGTGCCGACACGTGCCGAAGCTTCATGACCATCCTGCACACGAGCCCAATTCGCCCCATCAGGTTGCTCCTTATCTCCCCATGGCCAGAGCCTTCCGTCCGTACCTCGCATAGCCTTTTCCCATTCAGCTTCATTAGGAAGCCGCTTGCCCTTCCAACGGCAGTATCCATCAGCGTCGTCCCAGGACACATAGACGATGGGCTGATTGATACCACGCACCTTGGCCCCGCTCTTGGCATAGCGCGAAGGGAGTCCAGGTTTTCGATGACCTGTGGCCAGAACAAACTGCTGATACTGGTAGTTCGTTACCTCGTACCGATCAATCGCGAACGCATCCAGATAGATGGTTCGTTGCGGGCGCTCATCGAAGCCCCCTCCCTCAGTTCCACGAACGAACGGCCCCGCCGGAATCGTCACCATTTCACCTGAAATAGGTTCTTCTCCAGGAGCACTATCCGCCATCGACACAACTTCGGCAGCGGTATCAGCCGTCGGTTTTTCATAGGGCGTAACCGTGGTCCCGCGCATAATGGCTACGATGGGCATAGCCGCGCAGGCCAACACAACAAACAGGAAAACGAGCTTGAACTTTGATTCGAGCATGCCGGCCTATCACTCAGCTCTCAGCTGAAGGTGGATCCAAATCACTTGCGCAGCGAACACCGATCGTGACATCGGTGCGCCAATGTTTAGCGGCAAACCGCTTGGACAGCCTTGCGTGATGTTCGGTCTCTCTCCAAGAGCCCCCCCGCACGACTTTCAAATCTGCATTTTCCGGCCCCTT
>JAHBWQ010000375.1 GCA_019636915.1 Nitrospira sp.
GCCGGGATGCGGCGGGTTCTTCATGCTCATAACTCGATCTCCCTTTCGTGATCATCGCGATCACCCACGCGTGTGCGCCGTGGTCGAAGCGGAAGATCACCCGACGCGCTCCGGGCTTGGCTCATCACGTACAACGAGCACTGGCTGGTCACCGCTATGGATTTTCGGCGTGGGCCGAGCGTGTCCAAGCAATAGGAAGCGGCATCATTGTGGCCTGGACTTACCAAGTCTTGGCAGTATACTTCAGGCGTATGGGACTTAGACGCCACACCGTCGTATTAAGTGCCTATAGCTTGGTCGTGTCATTGGACGTATCGATAGCATTGGCTACTGAATTGGTGCGCGAAGAGCCAATCCCTATTCAAACAATTCTCACCAACCCGCAAGCCTTCAACATGCGGGCAGTGCGGCTTCAGGGAACGATCAAGTCGTTACAAGTCATTCCGGACGGCGGAGGCTGTCAAATGCAAGGAGCATATGATGCCTATGTGTTTCTCCTTGATGACCACACGGGGGAACTCCCAATTATTGACCGTGGGAATTGTCTCGGTCCTAGGATTAGGCGACATGCGGTCAAACCTCTGATGACGGAATTTTCAGCAGGAGAACATGTCGAAGTCGTCATTGATGTGTCCGTCATCTATTCTCCCAACTTCGACTCCCGTACATTGGAAGGAGTACTCCGATGGGTTAAACGTATTCCTTACGTAAGTGAAGGTGCACTCGGTACGACCCGTTGACTGTCTTACGTCTCCGCATGATTCTACGACTTCCTGCTCCTGCGCACGGTCTGAGATTCACACGAACTCTTCACGGCTCAGCCAGAGTACGCGAATTGCTTCCTCTTGAGACCGATCATAATTTCGGACCTACTGAATCGTATGACGTCCTTCAAATAGATCGGTTTGGGATGTCCTCGAGACATCCTGGATGATCGTAATTCCACTGTCCGCAACATTCACAAACGCTCGTACAATTTCAAGACCGGGTTGGCCATCCGTGTCTACGAACAGCTTGATTTCACCCATCCTCCATCGGGAATCGGCGTAGGTTCCTATTTCGTGTTGTCGGTCTCGCAGAATAAAAGGTCTAAGGCAAGGTCTCTTCTAGAAGGGGTTCTCCCAGAAAGATCACGGTGCGCCCGTCTTCATTCCCACGTCCACACAGGATAGATGAGGCTTTGGATGTGTGCTCGATGCACGGGACCAAAGTAGCGCGCATCGAAAGAACGGCTATTGGTGTCCGACATCAGCAAAAGTTCCGAGGCGGCCAGCACATGATCGGTGACCCGAAACCGTGGCAGCGGTCTCCCCATCGAATCCGCCTCACTGGGCTGGCTCGCTGGAAGAAGCGTCCCGTTGATTGTCACACCCTCATCCGTCACGCTCACGATATCGTGAACTGACGCCACGACCTTCTTCATCATATTCCCGTATCCGCCCGGGCAGAATCCCGCTCCGATATAGCCTCGCTCCTTCGCCAGGTCGAACTCCGGGCGCTCCGGAGGACACCACAACACGTAGGCTCCGTTCCCAATCGGATCGTTCGACATGAGATAGAGCCCCAGCGGAATACTGCGCGTGATGTTGAGACGAAGACCGGCTTGGTGCGCCAGGACAAGGCCTAGTGCGAAACAGAGACCCACAATCACAATCGGGTGACGCAGGCGGCTCCGATACGTTCTCATAACTCGATCTTCACGGCTGGTCGCACGTGCGGCGCACAGAGCCTGTCGCTGACTGCTGGCGGTGGAATCGCCGCGCGAGCCGCAAAGATGGGATCCTGAAAAAAGAGCGGCTGCCGGCCGTAGATCGCCGGAAACCCCGCGACGTAGATCACCATATCCCCGGCTTCGAGGATCTGCCCTTGCGCGTCTTTCTTCGGCCCCGGCATCCGGAGACATTCATCGGGTGTGAGCAACGGCCGTTGTACCTCGTGGTGCGTGCGGGATTCCTGCGCCTGGATGGCGCTCATACGGCGTCGGCTGACGGTCAGTTTTTCTTGGATGACAGTGGTCTGTCCGGTGAGACGGGACAGATGTTCGGCCGTTTCGAGGCGATTCGGC
>JAHBWQ010000376.1 GCA_019636915.1 Nitrospira sp.
CAGAGTCAAGCCGACCATCTTGCCAATGAAGCCAAACACCGCACTCGTAAGTTACGTCGAAAGTGATCTGTGATTCGAGCGGTCCTCGACGCCAATATCTACATTAGTGCATGTATCCGTCCGCAGGGGCCACCAGGTAAGATCTTGCGCTTCCTGTTGGAGAATCGGGCGTTTCATCTTGTCGGGTCTGCACCCATCTTTGATGAAGTCCGACGCGGACTCAACTATCCTCGCGTTCGGCGGTACCATTCCTTGTCCGCCGAAGAGATTGATCGGTGGGTCATCGCTCTGGCGTTGGTTGCCGAATCCACAGAAGGCCGTTTGAAGCTCCGGGCAGTCGAGCGAGATCCAGATGACGACAAATATCTGGTTGCTGCGCTGGAGGGACGTGCCGGATATCTTGTGAGTGGAGACTCAGATCTGCTTGAGCTGCACGAATATAAAGGCGTGCGCATGATCACAGCCCAAGCATTCCTCCGCATCCTAGAGAAGTAGCCATAGGTTCGAGATGGCACTATGTCCCAACCCATTGAAATAGAATCAGCTCATATAATCTGATATTACTCACATGTACGTCCCATAATGGCTTCGTTCCTTACGTCCAGACTCTTCCAGGGCCGCCTACCATGGCATCAGTCGTGGGAATGCTCGGCAAGACATCATTGCGGTTGATCAAGACCACAGGTTCTTCTTGGATCGGCTTTCCAACATCAGCGATCACTTCAGTTGGCGCTGCCACATCCCTCAATGAGCAACGGTTGTTCTCTTGGCACGGTCGAGTCGCATTGTGCGATACGACGGTGCCGGATTCCACCTGGCACGGCGTCTCCCGACGCGATGCCTCGCAGGCCTGACAGGAAAAGTCTTAGCCCAGAGAGGCCTTCCGGGGGAAGCCTACATGGTGAATGGTCAAGAATGCAGAGCAGACGTCCTGGCTGGATATCTCCTGGCGTTGGAACTCAAACAAGAATGGGCCGGTGTGAGATCAGTAGTCGGTCATTGGATAGCATGGCATCAAGGAACTGTGAATCGAGTTGGCTCGCAGTGGTCCCTATATGGATAAAACCGTTTGCATTTATCTATAAGTGCATGCATATTTATCCATACCTATGAAGCGCGTTAGGCTGGATCGCCGAGCTAAAGCTGTGTTCCGCCGCCATCGGGGCGTGCTACGAACCTCTCAAGCCCTGAAGCTCGGGATCCATCCACGCATTCTCTATCGCCTTCGTGATGCCGGGCGACTTGTCGCAGTGACCCGGGGAGTGTATCGGCTGGCCGAGCTGCCGGAGCCGAGCCATCCGGATCTTCTTGTCGTGGCACGTCGAGTCCCACAGGCGGTGATTTGTCTCATCTCGGCTCTCTCCTTCCATGGTCTTACCACCCAAATCCCGCACGAGGTCCAGATTGCGTTGCCTCGTCGGACCCGGTATCCACGGCTCGACCATCCTCCACTTCGCGTGTTTCTGATGACGGGTGCCGCATACGCTGAAGGGATCGAAACGCATTCCATCGAGGGGATCCCGCTTCGCATCTATAGTCCAGAAAAGACGGTGGTGGACTGCTTCAAGTTTCGGAATAAAATCGGCATTGATGTGGCCGTTGAGGCCCTACGACTGGCCCGTGAGCGGAAGCGCGTGACGCCCCGTGTGCTGCTTCAGTATGCCCGCCTCTGCCGAGTTGAACGTGTGATGCGTCCGTATCTGGAGGCACTCACATAATGGCCGATCATCCATCCAATCTGCCGGCATCGATTCATCAGCGGCTGCTCAATCAGGCGAAGGAGCAGAACCGGCCTCTTTAGGAGTTGCTCCAGTATTTTGCCATTGAACGATTCCTCTTCCGCCTCAGTCAATCGCCGCATGCCACCCGGTTTTATCTCAAGGGGGCGCTCATGCTTCGGATCTGGGATGCCCCCCTGTCGCGTCCGACGATCGATGTGGATCTGATGGGGCGACAGATGTTGTCCCAGGATGAGCTGGAGCAGATCATCAAGGATATCTGTGTGCAAGCGGTGCCGGATGACGGATGCCGCTTCGAGGCAG
>JAHBWQ010000377.1 GCA_019636915.1 Nitrospira sp.
GAACAGATCAAGAACATCACCAGAACACCTACGACTTCGAAACACGCTATCGATTCAGCCCACATGAGTCATTGAATATCAACATCGGTACCAACTTTCGCCACATCCTCCACACCTCAAATATTCTCACCAGCAGAACGACGGAGGATCGTTTAGGACTTTATGCGCAAGGAGACTGGCAAGTGCTGCGCTCTCTTGAGATCAGTGCCGGCCTGCGCTACGACATTGACAGCTTCATTGGCCCCACCCTGTCTCCTCGTGGGGCTGTGATCTATCATCTGAATGAAAACCATGTCCTTCGATTTTCCGGTTCGATTGCCTATCGTCCGCCCGCAACCAGTGAGGCGGGCCTCGATGTGCTGAACCAGTTGGCGTTGCCTGGGCTCCCTCCCATCACGACCAGGGTTTTGGGATCAACCGATGTAAAACCTGAGCACATCACGTCCTACGAAGTCGGGTATCAGGGCTGGTGGTTGGACCATCGGCTGCGAACCAGAGTCACGGGGTTCTTCAACCATATTTCCGATCTGATCGCCTTTCAAAACCCGACAGGCAGCCCCTTGATCCCCGTTCGTCCAATGAATAGCGGAGTCGCTGACGTCTACGGAGGAGAAGTCGGCGCAGAATTCTTGATGACATCCTGGCTGTCAGGATTTGTGAATTACGCCTATCAAGAGATCGGCCAAACCTCCAGCGGGTTCAGCCGCCGAGGCTTTCCTCACCACAAGGTCAATGCTGGACTTCGCCTGAAATGGAGTCCGTTCAGTGGTGAGATTCTATATCACCGCGTGGGCGCCGCATCCTACCCATTGGCCGATGCCTTCACAAATCTGGCCCCCTTCCTTCCACCTGGAACCGTTCTGCCACAGGAACAGGTCCCCGCCTATAATCTGCTCAACCTCAGAGTTGGATACCTGCTCTGGCGTCAACAGACCGCTGACTATGCGCGGGAGGCAGAACTGGCTATTTCGGTGTTCAATGCTCTGAACGACACCCATCGCGAGCATCCGCTCGGTGATCTGCTCGGAACTCGTATGATGGGATGGTTGACGGTGAGGCTCTGACCAACTCCACTATCGTGCAATCACACGCTGACGATTCTGCATGGCGTCGGGCAAGGACATCTTTCTCTCCACTGGAGAAAGTACCTGCTCGCATCCGCTCTCCTGAGATCTTTAACCACGCGTAGATGCCTTGAATAATCGACGCGCTCGTGTTGGACGTGGCATGGCGATCTTGGGCGATTTCTTCGTTACTCTTGTGGCTGCCATGCCTGACAGCACGTCATGATCGGCTTTCGAACAGGCTCGCGTTCTCTGCGGTCGTGAGAGTTGCACTTCATCACGAATCCATGCCATGACCTGCGGTATCAATCTTGGATCGATGACTGCCTTTCCCTCAGAAATGGTCTCGACCGCCTTCGCGATCTCACCAGCCGAACAACTCTTCAACAAGTATCCCTGTGCGCCCGCATTAATAGCAGAACGAAAGAGATCCCTGTCCTGACAGGCCGTTAAGAAAAGAATGCCGACAGAAGGAAATGCTCCCTTGATGGCCTCGCACAAACCAATTCCGCTCGCTGCACCCATGTGCACATCGAGCAGCACCACATCCGGCCGGCACTGTCTGAATGCAGTGAGCGCCTCAGCATGAGTCCTTGCCGTCCCGACAATGACGATGCTCCTGGTTTTCTTAAGAATCGTCTTCAATCCATGGAGCACAAACACCGAATCGTCAACGAGCAGCACACGAATCTGTCCTGGTGTTTCCATGCGGTGTTTCAACCATGCTCCTTGCCCAACACAGGCCCGAGCCCACATGACTCGTGTTGATTCGTATCGACACCGCCTGACCAACATGATCTCGTGAGGTGTTGCGGCCAATGGTTTCAAGTTAATGTTTCCTGTTTCAAGTTCTCCGATAACATGACAGTTGAAACGTGACACTTGCGCCGTCAAACCTGGAACTCAGGATCAAACGAACGAACGACGAAGCGGTTTGGAGACCACCCCAGGAAGAACAGTCCTCCCG
>JAHBWQ010000378.1 GCA_019636915.1 Nitrospira sp.
TTCAACAGGAGGTCGCCGCCTGATTCCATTTACACACCTATTGACAGGACCTCCTTATGACGGCGTCATCGGCTTGATGCTCTTGGCAGCAAACTTCGCCAAGATCTCTGAGCTTGAGACATCGGCAAGTGACACAAGGCGGTTTGCCAACACCACTGGCACAAGTGCATTGTCATACATGGAACATCGGAGCTGGCTCGTCACTCGAAGTACTTCAGCACCATTGAATAAATCAGCAAATGAGGGCTTAGCCTTGAACGTCGCAGATGGTATTGTTGCGACATACATGTCCTGCGCGGAGCCCTTGAAGATTACCTTCGAGCCGTATATGTATTGAACCCAAACGCATCTTTGCTTTCCGGATCACCGGGCGCAATATATCGGCGGATGTAGCTATCATCCAATCCTAGCAAAGATTCGAGAAGTGTGGTCCCTCTTCCACTGAACGGATCATATACAACATCTCCGGGCTTACTTAGCCACTCAATAAAGACACGTGGTAGCATGGGTGGAAACATCGCCATATAGGAGCAGAGCGAATGAAGCTCATGTCCCCATCGGCGCGGTGCTCGGCGCCACATTGGTGGAAGTTGCGTGAGAACTTGTGTCATTCATCTCCATTTGGGCAGTTGCATGAAATCACGAGCATCAGGTGTTCTCAAACTATACGGTCAATATCCGCGAGAATTTTGTCGCGAGTTCCGGCATTACATTCGTGGCCGTGCAAGCGCAGGAACAGAGCTTGGCAAATCGCAGCACCTGTTTCGCCTAGGCTCTCCTCCCGCATGGACACTTCCACGAAGCTCCGCGCGGTGTCGCACATGAGATAAAAGGCGTTGGAATAGAAGGTGTCAACAATCGTTTTCAACGATCTGGCTCACAGCTTCATGCCGCCTGCGACGCAGCTTTCTCCAACAGCTCATGAATCAGGGTCTGGTATGGCTTCCCCCGCTCCGCAGCTATCTGTCTCAAAGTAGCCAGGAGCCTCGGAGACAGGCGGATCGCAATCAATTGTTTCGCCATCCCCGTGGCGGGTCTCCCGATCCGACGCATTCGCTTCAGTTGCTCATCCGACAGCTCAGGGATATCTGAAAAATCAATGGCTGAGTCTGGAATATGCCTTCCGCTCCTTACGACTCGCTTGCCGCGCACTGATGATACGGATGGTTTCTCTTTTTTCATGACCCGTCCTCCTCAGGGTATAGATGACAAAGAGGATACGTCCTGCTATGGATACTGCAATACGTTGGCGGCGCTGTTCGTGTTGTGAATGGTCGCTATCCTCCCCATCCAAGCCGTCTGGATCAGCAAATATTGTGGCGGCTTCTTCAAATGAAACCCCATGCTTTTCATAATTCGCAATGGCCTTCTGGACGTCCCACTCAAACACATAATCGTATATACACTAACTTAACCTCTCACCACAAGCAGACAGCCGCACACTCGCACCTTACGATCCATGCGTGACGGCAAGCTTTACGCAAAAGGTTTCGCTACCAGGGGATAGAAAGGTAGACCCCATTGGTTGAAAGGCCAATGAGATCGCTTGGTAACACGACAGTAGTCCATACAGAGCTCGCTCGCCCCAGAGCGCATACGATTGGCCTTAGCGACGGGATAATACACCACCAGTGATTCATGTCCTTGCTCGTGCCGGCAGCTCTTTATCGTTGTATCGTAAATCAACGTCGCCGGATAAGACTCACAGACCTTCTTCCTGGGCGGCTGCTACCTGTTGCACAAAATAAGAAAGCCTGCTGGCTTTCACCAGCAGGCTTTCTATTTGTAACCCGGCAGCGTCCTACTTTCCCACTGCCTCGCGGCAGCAGTAACATCGGCCTTGGAGGGCTTAACTTCCGTGTTCGGTATGGGAACGGGTGGGGCCCCTCCGGTATAACCACCGGGAACATTCATACACTGAATAGTCTTAAGTGCTAGATACGGAGTCCTGAGTGTACGTAAGCCAAATGCTCGACACTCAGAACTTTTCTTTCGCACTCCGCAATATGTTCTTCACATCGCGGT
>JAHBWQ010000379.1 GCA_019636915.1 Nitrospira sp.
ATGGGGGCCGTAGCAGAATTTCTTCCCGGCGTCTGTTTCGTGAGCAGCCGTACCGACCATGATCGAATCATGAGGCAGTGGAACGCGGATGTTCCTCCCAGCACAGGGGCCTCCCTCGTGGAAATGCTGGATCGCGCCAGAGCGGGATCGATGAAGGCCATGTTCATCGTCGGCGAGAATCCGGTCGGAAGCCTCCCCGCAGCACTGCACGCCGAGGACGCTTTGCGCAAACTCGATTTATTGGTCTGTCAGGAGCTCTTTTTGACTGAGACCGCCGCGCTCGCTCACGTCGTACTGCCGGCCGCATCGTTCCTGGAGAAAAGCGGGACGTTTACGAATACCGAAGGACATGTCCAAGCCGTTCGTCCTTCGATTGAGCCTCTTGGAGAAAGCCGGCCGGACTGGGAAGTTTTTTCGGCGCTCTCCATTTTATTAGGTTCACCGATGGAATACGCCGAGAGCAAAGAGATCCTGAAGGAGATTCGGAGCCTTATTCCCGGTTATGGATCCCTTGGACCTACCCCGTTGCCTTCGAAAGTCGATCGCGTGATCATGGAACACTATCTCGCCGATGGCTATCAACGTGGTCTTGCGGTGCGATACCGGCTCGTGGCACCGAAATCCCGCCCGGATGGAACATTGCGACTCGACTTAGTCCAGAGTCTGTTTCACTCGGGAAAGTTCTCAACCCGTTCCAAGGGGTTGTTACAAATAGAGGACAGGGGACGACTTCGGATCAATCCCGTTGACGCAGCCCGCTTTGCCTTAGTGGACGGCGACCGAGTTCGCCTCTCCAGCACCTCCGGAGAAATGACGACCGAAGTAAAGCTTGTGGAACGGGTCCCACAGGGAACAGCCTGGTTCCCGGACCACTTCGGTCAAGCTGCCGTCCGGTTATTTGACTGCGCCATTGATCCCATCACCCATGCGCCGGCCCTCCGAACGACAACCGTGTCCATGATGAGGGTGGCCTGAGGATCTATTGAGCGCTGAGACTATGCGAATTGAGGAGTCCCATGGTAACTGAATTCGGGTTACGTCTGGCTATTTCCCTCACTCAAATCGGTGCGGTCATGTGCATCGTGGTCATTACGGTGCTCATCCTCACCTTGGCGGAACGAAAGGTCTTAGGGTGGATGCAGGATCGTATGGGCCCGATGGAAGTCGGTCCCTACGGCATTCTTCAGCCGTTTGCGGATGCCATCAAGCTGTTTTTTAAGGAAGACATCGTTCCCGCCGGCGCAAATAAGCTCATCTTTACCATGGCGCCGATCCTCTGCTTGATCCCGACGTTTATCGGGTTCGCCGTGATTCCCTGGGGCCCCAACTGGACGTTTGAGATCAACGGCATCTCAGTGAAACCCTTCGTCGTCAGCGACATCAACATCGGTATCCTCTATATCCTCGCCTTCGCCTCACTTGCGGCCTACGGCATCATCCTTGGAGGATGGGCATCGAACAGCAAATACTCCTTGTTGGGAGGCCTCCGATCGGCCGCACAGGTGATCAGCTACGAGCTCAACGTCGGACTGTCGATTGTCGGCGTGTTGATTTTAGCCGGATCGCTCAGTCTCGTGAAAATTACTGATGCCCAAGCCGGCTGGTTTTGGAATTGGTACATCTTCGCTCTACCGGCCCCGCAAATCTTTGCATTCGTCGTCTACGTGATTTCGGTCGTCGCTGAAACCAACCGGGTGCCGTTCGACTTACCGGAGGCAGAGAGCGAGCTGGTGGCAGGGTTTTTCACCGAATACAGCGGGCTGCGGTTCGCGTTCTTCTTCCTCGCCGAATACGCCAACATGGTGCTCGTGTCCTGTGTGGCTTCTGCGTTGTTTCTCGGCGGCTGGAATGCACCCTATCCAGCAACCTTAATGGAGCTTGTCGGTTTGTCATCCTGGTCCTGGATTGAAAGCACCATGTGGTTTGCAATTAAAACCTACTCGTTGTTGTTTCTGTTTTTCTGGCTGAGAGCGACGTTGCCGAGACTGCGCTACGATCAGCTGATGCGATTCGGATGGAA